>NZ_VTYC01000061.1:0-3094 GCF_013114115.1 Vibrio sp. 070316B
GCCATCTAAATATTGCTTAGCAATGATACATTTTAGCTCTCGGCTATATTTGGACATAAAAAGACCCCCAATAATTGGTGTCCAACTATTGGGGGTCAGTTCAGCCTGCGGCTTTTTAATGTCTGTTACGTTACTACGACATCAATCCAAGAATAGTCGTTCATCAAGCTTCAGAAACGGCTTTGTTCATCACTATCGTGAAATCCCCTTCCGTATAACCTTCAATCAAAGAGACATCGTCACACAGCGTTTTACAGAAGCGATAGACGCCTTGAGGATGATAACTCATCAAGGTATTACGCGAAGGATATTGGCTTGAATTGAGCAGATTAAAAATCACCGCCTGATTCGCTAGTCCAAACATACGAGTAATCATGTTAGTTAGGTAATCAGAATCGCGAGAGATATAGTTCAAAGAGCCACTGGCAATAACCACATCGTGCGCTTCTAGATTCATTTTACTCATGTCACCCGCCATAAACTTGCAGCGAGCTTCGGTGTAGTTTTGCTTGGCCTTTTTAAGAAAGTCGGCATGTTGGTCAACGCCTGTGTATGATTGGATACGGTAGATACTATCGAGCAGTTCGAACAACTCTCCATAGCCACATCCCAAATCCAAAACACTCTTATTTTCAAAATCTGTCGCGCGTGCAATCACTTCGAAGCGACACAACTGGCTCTCTTCGTTGGTCCAACCTAGAGACTTTGCCCTATCCCCTTTCCAACGATGGGTTTGTTTTCGGTGATACCAATACACCTTAAAACGATCACGCCAATGCATTACACGCAACTCAACCACATAGTCAGACTTGCTAGGCTTCAGAGTCGTTAGTAAATAAGCCACCGATCTTATAACCAATCGCATAGCAAACCGCGGCAACGGTCACGAACACCAGTGCTGAGAAGAAGTACGCTGCCGATGCTGCTACACCTGCGCCCCATACAACACTAAATACTAAACCGAGATAAGCTTCTTTTGGCCACTGAGAGATAGGAAACTGTTCACCACCAGCAATAAGATAAACCAACGCAAATAAGCCAATGAAGGTGGTAATAAGACCGATGAGGACACGCATGTTCATGGGAAGACCTTTAATTAATTGGACTTGGTTGCTTTTGTTCTGGTGAAAACCGATTGTTCTGAATCGAAGCCGAACGTTATTAATCGCAACCTAATGATATTGAAGTATATCGGATAAAACAGGCTTGCTCTATTACTCTTCCGAGTGAGCCTGAAACGCAATAGAAGCGGTGAGAGAAGTGGTAACTCCGAATTCACTTAACGGGCAGACACAAAAAAGCGGACACCCTTCTTACGTAAACTCCGTAAGTAAGGTGCCCGCTTTTAGTGAATTTTGCTGTTTTTGCTAAACCTAGCTTAAAGCAGGATGAAGATACCCGCTAAACATGCACTCATTAGGTTTGCTAGCGTACCAGCAGCTACCGCTTTCAAACCTAGGTTAGCAACTTCAGCACGACGCTCTGGTGCCATCACGCCGATAGAACCCAGTTGAATCGCGATAGAACCGATGTTAGCAAAGCCACATAGAGCAAATATCACAATCACTTGGCTGTGTTCAGATAGCAGTGCTTTGTTCTCTACGAAGTCGATGAAAGCAACAAACTCGTTCATTACGATCTTCTGACCAATGTAAGAACCCGCCATTAATACTTCATCACTCGGAATACCGATTAGCCATGCTAGTGGTGAGAACAGGTAACCGAAGATTGCTTGCAACGTGATACCCGCAAAGCCGAACGTATCACCTAGGCTTTCTAAGCCTGTGTTTACCATGGCAATCACACTCACAAATGCAATCAACATAGTACCAACCGCCACTGCGACTTTCATACCGTTCATCGCACCGCTAGCCAATGCATCAATTACGTTGCTTTGGTCAGCTTTATCTAGCTCAATGTGGTCGTAGTCACTCGGTGTGCTGCGTTCAGGAACGATGATCTTCGCCATTAACAAGCTACCCGGAGCCGCCATGAAGCTCGCAGCAATAAGGTATTTAAGTTCAACACCCAAGCCTGCATAACCGCCAAGCACACTACCAGCTACCGACGCCATACCACCTGCCATTACAGCAAACAGTTCAGAACGAGTCATAGACTTTAAAAAAGGACGAATAAGAAGAGGAGACTCACCCTGAGAGAGGAAGATATTACCGGTCGCAACCAGAGATTCAGCTTTACTTGTGCCAAGCAGTTTCTGCACCGCTCCACCTAAGATTTGAATCACTTTCTGCATGATGCCTAAGTAGTAAAGCGCAGAGATCAAAGCACTGAAGAAGATAATGATTGGAAGTACGCGAACCGCGAAAATGAAGCCTTCAGTAGCAAGGTCGCCGAAAAGGAAAGCAATACCAGCGTCTGCAAAACCAAGCAGGCTAGAAACGCCATTACTTAGGCTTGTTAACGCCAACTGTCCCCATGGGAAATACAATACTAGAGCAGCAAAGCCAATCTGAAGTAAAAGAGCACGAGAGACCGTTTTCCAGTTGATCGAAGAACGACTTTCAGATAGCAGGTACGCGCAAGCAATCAGTGCAATAACACCGACAAAACCAAATAGAATATTCATAATGTGTCCTAGTAATCCTTATAGAGTGAACATGAGCCAAGCGAATGACATCAAAGGAACAGGACAAAGAACCGCAAGCAAAACGCTACGCGATGAAGGGGCTAACAAAGTTAGCGACTGTAACAACGAGTTGTTCATGTAAAAAATCACCTTATACAAGCAGTGGAACGTAGCTGGTCCGGTCCGTGGGGTCATTCACATATCCATGTGACGGCTTGTATTGGCTAAGCACCGGCTTAAAACCGGAAGAGAAGTATAAACAGTTGATTGAGACTTTCATCACATTTTTTAACGCAAACGATCGCGCGGTTAAAAAACACACAAAATCGAACTATTTACCGTGATAATTCACTTTATCAGAAATAAATAAGAGAAATAAAAACGCCATTAAAACAAAAAGCCACACTATGAACTGACCCCCAATAGTTGGACACCAATTATTGGGGGTCTTTTTATGTCCAAATATAGCCGAGAGCTAAAATGTATCATTGCTAAGCAATATTTAGA
>NZ_VTYC01000062.1:0-2388 GCF_013114115.1 Vibrio sp. 070316B
ATTGAGCCGCACCCTCCCTCATCCTGCCAGAATCGCTCTTTAAGGCCTTACCACATCGGTAAGGCCTTTTTGTGTTCACTGGCTCTCTTTAAGATCATTTGAGTGCCGAAAAGGATCTCTTTCTAGTGCTGACGGACAACAAGTGAGGACGACGAAGACTGAGGAGGACGAGCGCGGCGGGAGGAAGCCAACCCCCGTGTTGTATCACGGGGGTAAATTCGACATAACTATCAGCGATTAGTTAACCTAACTCACTAACTATATGTGATGTATCAACTTATATTGTGAACTAAATCGATAAAATCCTTTATGCCACCTGTTGCTAACAGCTGGCATAAACAGTATGTTGTTTATGCGTCGATTTAGAAAGGTATACGATGAAAGTTACACCTATTTGCTACGCTGTTCGTTGTTATTTAACTCTCTACGAAGTAACCAAGAGACGACCGCCTCCCGGCTGTCTATCTGATGTCTTGACCCATTATTTAAATAAGGTCGAAGTAATCCACTTTGTTGAGTCACTATTAGCAAGAAGAACGCAATCAAAAGGCATAGTTTCAAGAAACAGTACTATTAGTATCAAAGATTGCCAAATAACAAACTGTGGTACAGCAGTAGATATGGATTCAGCTTCCTCTATTGATATTGATCGTCTTGCTGTCACGAATTGTAATATGGGAATTAACGTAAGAAGTAATGCTAACAAGGAAATAGAAATGCCGCTAAACATAAAAAATAGTAATTTTAAAAGGGTTGGTACTGCCGTTAGAGCACCAGAACAAATGATGGTTGATGTAGATAATTGTGATTTTGAGGATATAAAAATTGGTTTCGATTTTTACATTCCTGAATCAGACTTATCAGAACTTGGATTACCGAAAGACACACCTCAAGAGTTGCTTCTTGAAGTTGCTAAAATCGTTCGCAATGATAGAACTAAAGATAGCCAAACTGTAATCGACAAGATATCCCAATCAGCTTTAGTAAAATGGCTCAATGTTACTTCTGGCATTGTTACTGTAGGAACTCCGATCATTAGCAATTTAGCAACCTATTTCTCATAATTTGGATAGGTAATTTGAAGAGAAAAACAGGCTCCACACGGAGCCTATTTAAGGCTTTACTTGCATATGTATAATGATAATAAATTTGTTTTTTATGAGAAGCAGTACTATCACGAATTAGAGATGAAACAAAAAATAGACCTTAAGCTACAAGCGCTAATTGTCTTTGCGTTTGCTTGGCTAAACTTGACCTCATACATGGTTCAAGTGGTCGATGATAGTGGTGATCCTCTTGTTTCCTACTCTTATTATTTTTTTGTTGCCATCTACCTTTTTCTTCTTGGTATGAGCCTCAGGTATTCAGTTTTTAGCTTTTATGGGAACGTATATCAATACATAGAAACCCCGAAGGTTTTTGATGATTACTATCAGGAAATGCATACCTACTATGCAAAGTATCATGACGGTGATAATCCAGCTGAACTTGAACTTAATAAATTCATTAAAGAAAACCTGATAAACTCTACGCACCATAATGCATTGTTAAATGATGCTCGCTCACAGAAGTCTTTTGAATCAACGAAATGGATGGTTATCTCATTCGTTCCATTCGTTATAGCTTTTATCATTTTTGTGTATTTCAAGCTGGATTTAACACACCCTACAAAACCTATTTTAATCGAAGAGAAAAATCTCACTGGAGCCTATAATTATGTCGAGCGACTCAACGCAACAAACACAGAAACCATCCCCGCCCCCAAAACCGTCAGGTATTAGGAGTGTAAAAAGTAATGTAGAAAAGCCGTTTTCTGCAAAGAACCCGCCACAATCCCCTAAAGGAAAGTAAACGAATGACTGAAAAAAAACCGGCTTCGCCACCTCCTCCACCGAAGCCACCTTCGGGAGTTAGATTCGTTAAAGATGGAATACCATCAACGCCGAAAAAGACCAAATAAATTAGAAAGGCTCCTTCACGGAGCCTTTTTTGTTACTTGATTTTTGCTATTGCCCTAGCGAGACCAAGTAAATGTGTGGAAGTCTTAATCTCTAGCTCAGACTGAATTCCCAATAGTGCAATACCTGCTAGTATTTGCTGCGGCCTCACCACTTGACCAGTAGGCAGTTCCATCCTGTCGTATAACATTTTGAACTGTTCCCACTCTTCACAAATGCTTAGTTCTCGACCTTTTGCCATTCTCATTAGTCTTTTGCACTCTGGAGGTATAGGCTTTCCTTCATCCCAACCCGTGACCGTTCTCACAGTTTTAAAACACAGTTCCGCGACCTCTTCCTTGGTCATTTGGCACTCTAACTCTCGAAAAATGTAATTCTTACTCATTTCGCGATACTTCAATGATAAAACCTCTAAATACAAGAGGTTGCA
>NZ_VTYC01000063.1:0-1947 GCF_013114115.1 Vibrio sp. 070316B
GTCAACTGATTAAAGCGTTGATTGGTGTTTTCATTAACATCATCAGAAATTGACGCGGCAATCATGTTACTCACTTCAACACCGTTTTTAATTTCAGATTGGTTATTAACCATTAAATCAAACGCATTACCATAATCATTAACAGCCTGTTGCAGTTGTTTAATTAACTTTTGGTTAGCATTAGCTTTAGCAGCGTTTTTTAATTGATTTGCTTGTTGAGAAGTTAAACCACCAGAACCAGAACCAGAAGCAAGAGAACGCTTGATATCTGAAACATTCCTATTCACATTGCCCATAATCTGCATATTTGATTGACCAATCGTGCGGTTAGTTTCGACATCAACATTAACCTCGGCAATCATTGACTTAATAACTGACAAATCACCATCCGCTTTTTCAAAGGCATCGTTCATAGCAGCAAAGCCAGCGTTAATAATATCTGAATTATCAACGCCACCATCTTTTTTGGCTTGAATCAGAGACCTATTGAGCAGAATGTCACGGCGAGTAAACTCATGTTGCTGATAAACACTTTTCGAAAAGTCCTGCATTATGTGTTCAAAATATTCATCGCTTAGTTGATTCGAACTCATCAGGCGGATAGTTTCACCTAACTCCCTATTGTGTATAGATAAAGAATAAAGAGCTTGATTATGGCTATTACAATCAGGGGAATCATCAGAGCAACGGATTACTTCAGGTCTGTTTTCACTTATCTTGTCGTAATAAGGCTCTAAGTTATCAGGGATGTCATTATTGTTCTCATCAGCATCGATGTTATTGTTGCTCGTTGGGTTAGTATCTTCACCATTCTTGATACCATCGCCGTCCCAGTCTTCCAAATTATCATCGATACCATTTTGGTTAATATCGTTCTCCCAAGGAAAAGGCTCAGGAGTATCACCAGAGTAGCGATTGATTTGGTCAAAGTTACAAGTGGAGCCAGTATAGTAAAACTTGTTAGTCCATCGTCCCGCTTCAACTGAAACTGAAACTGTACTAGGCGTCATGTTACAGGCTGCGCCAGTTGAACGATCACCAATACAGTAAGAGCGGGGATTGTCACCCCAAATGTAAGAATCCCAAGTTAAGTTTTTTCCGGTGCCTTGTAAGATCTTGCAGGAACTAACGCAAACGCCATCAACCTCAACTTTACCCGCGCCACACTGCAAAGCATTAGAATTGAAAGCGACAAGAGCCAGAGAGAGTGAGAGGTATTGTTGATATCGTTTCACTGTAAAACCCTAGATAAGAAAACGCCTCCAAACTAGGAGGCATTGATACCCGTATATACGCCATATACGAATGACATCGCCATAACCACCCCAAATAGGATGGTTACAACTTGAGAGACAATCTCTCCCATTAGTTCCCCATAGAGTTGACGATAGCGCGGAGACCAAAGCCAAGTGCTGCAAGACCAATCAGGCCAACAACAACTAAACCGTAGTTAGCTTGACCAGTACTTACCGCGTCATTAATCGCGGTTGTGATTGGTGAAGTATCAGCGAATGACGAAGCCGATACAAGAGCAGTAGAACCTAGAACCAATAGACGTTTTTTCATATTATTTCCTTTTTTAAGAGTGTGTTACTAAACGTTGACCCTTAGCCTTTGCCAAGAGTTTTTAAGATTCGTCCAAGCACATGGCCTGAAACGAAAGATAATAAAACCCAACCTGAAACAGTTGTGTATAGCTCTGAATCGATAGTCAGAGACTGCGCCCCAGAGACTAATTTGTTGTATTCGCTGTCACTAAGCATTACGAGCTGACAATCAACGTCGGTCGACGTTCTTAAGTAACCTTGTTGAGTGGTTGTAATGCAGTTCATTGTTAAGCCTTACTTGAAGCGCTTTTTTGACGATTAAGAGAGCCAATTTCAGACAAAAGAAAGTCTCTTTTAGCCTCTAAATCACGGATAGTTCTCGTCAGAAGCAAGCGGTCAA
>NZ_VTYC01000064.1:0-1898 GCF_013114115.1 Vibrio sp. 070316B
ATTGAGCCGCACCCTCCCTCATCCTGCCAGAATCGCTCTTTAAGGCCTTACCACATCGGTAAGGCCTTTTTGTGTTCACTGGCTCTCTTTAAGATCATTTGAGTACCGAAAAGGATCTCTTTTCAGTGCTGACGGACAACAAGTGAGGACGACGAAGACTGAGGAGGACGAGCGCGGCGGGAGGAAGCCAACCCCCGTGATGTATCACGGGGGTAAATTCGACCTACCTATCAGCACTCGCGAACTGTCTTTGGCTCATATTTAGTGTCGAACCCTTATTTCAAGGTGCTGTTATATTAATGATTTAGGTAAGTATCTGGTATTATTTGGAAATCGAATAGGTAGGAGTCATGCAATTTTTTGGGAGGTTTAAAGATGTATGTAGTGATATGGGCGATTATTTTTTTAATAGTAGGTTTTCTTGTCGGTATGTGGATCGCTCTATTGACCATGAATGAGAATGTTAACTCTGCTCTTCCACTAATAGACTATGTATCACTTACATTCACTGTCATTGGAGGAGCTTCTGGATGCGTCGGGATACTAACCGCCATTTACATTTATAGAGGTTGGAAAAAACAACATAGATACAGTATCAAATACGAAACACTATTTAATACAGAAGATTATGTAGAGCTCCTTTTTAAAGAGCATGATGATGCAATTAATAATCTATTGAATTTTATTATTTCATCTCAAAAATCCAATGTGGATTTAACTATGGTAAAACAACAACAGTACGATTATCAGTCGAAATCTAAACTAGCTTCACTGTCTGTTGAGTATGGACTTCACTATATGAAACTAATACGGCTAGGTTTTTCAACAGAAGAACTTTCGGAGATTCATCCGGATAAAATACGTGTTTTTTTTGAGGCCGAACGAAACAAATTAAACGAACAATTTTCTGATGAAGGTCGTCAAACTTATGTTGAAGGTTTTATAAAGTGCAGAGAGAACTTCCGGACAACATTTATGTCCCTCAGAAATAAAATTAACTAACGAATTTCAGCAAAGGCTTAATGATGGAACTGATTGACCTCAATTTGAGAAGCTTTCTCAAAGCTAATACTAGTATCAACATTGGTGAAATAATTGTTGAGTGTGGAGCTACTTCCTTATTAAAGACAGCATGTGAAACTGAACGAGAGAATTGGTCTAAGTTAATACGTGATAACGTTCTTGAATCTCGCCCTCCTGTGTCAGAATACCGTGTAGTTTATATTCCTTTTAAGTCATATATCTTGTACTTTCGAGGACTTAATGAAGTGACTATCTGGGTAGCGTATACCGAGCCTAAATATCAAAAACAAGGTTGTATCTCCCTATTACTGGCAGAACTTAAAAAGAACAATAATGTGGTTAATCTAAACACAACAAATTCTAATTTAGAGCGTTTGGCTAGTAAACTTGGTGTAAACATCGTCTAGTTATCAGTTCTAAATAACACTAGGTTTTAACGTGAATATTTATTCGTAAAAAAGCCGAACCCTCTCGATGTAGGTTCGGCTTCTTTCTCCTTGATATGACCAAAAAGGAGGACTGGATTATTCAAAACTGCACAGTTCTTCGCCTCAGTCAAGGTCACCTTATCAACTAGAGTCACATCATGTTAGGTAATGTAATTAAGACTTTGAGCTCTTATCGAGAAAACCATACTTTCCTAATACTATTTCTTTATGTTGGCTATCGCTCTAGCAAGGCCAAGTAAGTGTGTTGAAGTCTTAATCTCTAGTTCCGATTGAATCCCCAATAGTGCAATTCCGGCCAATATCTGTTGCGGCCTAACCACTTGTGATCCGCACCAGAAGTTTTGGACACTGAGTTAAGTGAGTACAATCACTAACGAGGTGAACAATGACAACTAAGAAAACACGAATTAAACATGCTCCTGAATT
>NZ_VTYC01000065.1:0-1863 GCF_013114115.1 Vibrio sp. 070316B
AACCAATCTGAAATTAAAAACGGTGTTGAAGTGAGTAACATGATTGCCGCGTCAATTTCTGATGATGTTAATGAAAACACCAATCAACGCTTTAATCAGTTGACTGAGCAAATTAACGCTATTTCTGGTGGCTCTTCCACTGTTGATTTAAGCGGTGTTGAATCCAGTATCCAAGCTCTATCCGACAAAATTGATGGCATAGATGGTGCAGATATGTCAGGCGTTGAAAACAAGCTCACCGACTTAATCGACAGCGTCACCAATACTAATGACTTTATTGAACCGGACTACGACTTTGATGGTGACGGCTTCATCGTTAGTCAAAATCAAATTGCTGAAGTTCAAAACGAAGTACTCGAACTGAAACAAGAGATGGCCGAAGAGTTCGAAAAGTTCAAAGCGCTCTTCTCTATCGATACCAGTTCTTTTAGTAACGGCACCTATAAAGAGCACTCTTTAAACCTTAACGTAAACCACGCTGAACGCTCTTTTAAATCGGGTGTCTTCGAGGCGTTACTCGATAACGCATCATTCATTGCAGCCGTCATTATGTTTATGTTTGTGGTGTCTGGCATCAAAATGTTAGGGAAGGATTAGTTATGGATTACATCTACTCTTTTATCGATTGGATCAGCTTACAGATGTCGTTTATCACTGACTTCTTTAAAGCCATTCCACAGATGACACTAGACCTATTTTCATACATTCAGATCTTCATGATTAAGATGAAATTGAAGGCTGAATTGGAGTTCATCAAGCTCTCTTATAACTCGGCACAAATTCTTCTACAGGAGATCGGCTTTAACGAGATTCTGTCTAACGTTTTTAACGCTTTACCTGATGAATTACGATTTTATGCGTTTAAGTTTGGCGTCCCTCAAGCCCTCTCTGTTTGGGCTAACTTCTTCACTACGGCTTTAGTTATGAGGCTCTCTAGATAATGGCTATCACGATTAGAACGGGAGCAAATGGCTCTTATAAGTCGGCTTACACGGCTTACTTTTCTATCTATCAAGCTCTAAAGGCAGGACGAACCGTTGTTACCAACATGGAAGGTATGCAGCCCTTAGCCGTCATCGAGGAGCGCTTTGATATTAAGTTTCCAAGCACAGCTAAACTCTTTCGTGTGAGCTCTAGAGATGAATCAGGGGTTCACCTCTGGACTCACTTTTTCTGTTGGTGCCCTATTGGTGCGCTCATTGTGATTGATGAGTGCCAGGACATCTTCTCTAAGAACGTCGGTTTTGATATACGCAAAGTGAAGTATAAACCGCTCTCTGATTTCATCACTCAATCACCACAAGACGGGCTACTCCCTAAAGATTACGAGCGCTTTTTTAACTCTCGTTACACGCCTGCCAACATGGACGCATTGAAAGACTCAGAGATAGATGATCGCGGAATTGCCGAATACGATTCCGAAGGAAGAATCATCTATCCACACAGCTTTAATGAAGGCTTCATGAGGCATCGAAAGTACGATTGGGACATCGAGTTGCTTTCCCCAGATTGGAAGCAAATCGATTCAGGAATCAAGGCATGTGCTAACCAAAACTTTTTTCATAAGGGGCGTGACCAATTCTTTTGGACTAAGCGCAACCCTTACATTTGGAAGCACGACAAAGCAGTAACAACGCCAGCGATTCCAAAGAAAAAGGACGTTAACTTAACCAATCAGAAAATCCCCTTAGACTCTTTCCTGCTCTACAAATCAACGGGGACAGGCAGCGCCAAACAACAATTAGCTATGAATACGCTATTTCGTAGCCCTAAAGCTATTTTGATTTTCCTACTATCCATATTCTGTTTCGGGTACATAATTTATGACTTATCCAATCGTTTTTTTGAAACTACTGAGACGGT
>NZ_VTYC01000066.1:0-1863 GCF_013114115.1 Vibrio sp. 070316B
ACCGTCTCAGTAGTTTCAAAAAAACGATTGGATAAGTCATAAATTATGTACCCGAAACAGAATATGGATAGTAGGAAAATCAAAATAGCTTTAGGGCTACGAAACAGCGTATTCATGGCCAGTTGTTGTTTGGCGCTGCCTGTCCCCGTTGATTTGTAGAGTAGGAAAGAGTCTAAGGGGATTTTCTGATTGGTTAAGTTGACGTCCTTTTTCTTAGGAATGGCTGGCGTTGTTACTGCTTTGTCGTGCTTCCAAATGTAAGGGTTGCGCTTAGTCCAAAAGAACTGGTCACGGCCCTTATGAAAAAAGTTCTGGTTAGCACATGCCTTGATTCCTGAATCGATTTGCTTCCAATCAGGGGAAAGTAACTCGATGTCCCAATCGTACTTTCGATGCCTCATGAACCCTTCATTAAAGCTGTGTGGATAGATGATTCTTCCTTCGGAATCGTATTCAGCAATTCCGCGATCATCTATCTCTGAATCTTTCAAAGCGTCCATGTTGGCAGGCGTGTAACGAGAATTAAAAAAGCGCTCGTAATCTTTAGGGAGTAGCCCGTCTTGTGGTGATTGAGTGATGAAATCAGAGAGCGGTTTATACTTCACTTTGCGTATATCAAAACCCACGTTCTTAGAAAAGATATCCTGGCACTCATCAATGACAATCAGCGCGCCAATAGGGCACCAACAGAAGAAATGAGTCCAGAGGTGAACCCCTGATTCATCTCTAGAGCTAACACGAAAGAGTTTAGCTGTGCTTGGAAACTTAATATCAAAGCGCTCTTCGATGACAGCTAAGGGCTGCATACCTTCCATGTTGGTAACAACGGTTCGTCCTGCCTTTAGAGCTTGATAGATGGAGAAATAAGCCGTGTAAGCCGACTTGTAAGAGCCATTTGCTCCCGTTCTAATCGTGATAGCCATTATCTAGAGAGCCTCATAACCAAAGCTGTAGTGAAGAAGTTGGCCCATACTGAAAGGGCTTGAGGAACGCCAAACTTAAACGCATAGAACCTCAATTCATCAGGTAAAGCGTTAAAAGCATGAGAGAGAATTTCATTAAAGCCGATTTCCTTTAATAAGATTTTTGCTGAGTTATAAGAGAGCTTGATGAACTCTAATTCTGCCTTTAATTTCATCTTAATCATGAAGATCTGAATGTATGAAAATAGGTCTAGTGTCATCTGAGGAATGGCTTTAAAGAAGTCAGTGATAAACGACATCTGTAAGCTGATCCAATCGATAAAAGAGTAGATGTAATCCATAACTAATCCTTACCTAACATTTTGATGCCAGACACCACAAACATAAACATAATCACAGCCGCAATGATTGATGAGTTATCGAGTAACGCCTCGAAGACTCCAGATTTAAAAGAGCGTTCAGCATGGTTTACGTTAAGGTTTAAAGAGTGCTCTTTATAGGTGCCGTTGTTAAAAGAACTGGTATCGATAGAGAAGAGCGTTTTGAACTTTTCGAACTCTTCGACCATCTCTTGTTTCAGTTCGAGCACTTCATTTTGAGCTTCTGCAATTTGATTTTGAGTAACGATGAAACCGACACCATCAAAGTCGTAGTTAGGTTCAATAAAATCATTGGTATTGGTGACGCTGTCAATCAAGTCGGTAAGCTTGCTTTCAACGCCTGACATATCAGCACCATCTATGCCATCAATTTTGTCAGATAGAGATTGGATGCTGGACTCAACACCGCTTAAATCAACGGTAGACGACCCACTGGAAATGGCGTTAATTTGCTCTGTCAACTGATTAAAGCGTTGATTGGTGTTTTCATTAACATCATCAGAAATTGACGCGGCAATCATGTTACTCACTTCAACACCGTTTTTAATTTCAGATTGGTT
>NZ_VTYC01000067.1:0-2176 GCF_013114115.1 Vibrio sp. 070316B
GTCAGGGAAAACTCATCTCAGGGCTCGCTTCCCGCTTAGATGCTTTCAGCGGTTATCGATTCCGAACTTAGCTACCGGGCAATGCCATTGGCATGACAACCCGAACACCAGAGGTTCGTCCACTCCGGTCCTCTCGTACTAGGAGCAGCCCCCTTCAATTTTCCAACGCCCACGGCAGATAGGGACCGAACTGTCTCACGACGTTCTAAACCCAGCTCGCGTACCACTTTAAATGGCGAACAGCCATACCCTTGGGACCGACTTCAGCCCCAGGATGTGATGAGCCGACATCGAGGTGCCAAACACCGCCGTCGATATGAACTCTTGGGCGGTATCAGCCTGTTATCCCCGGAGTACCTTTTATCCGTTGAGCGATGGCCCTTCCATTCAGAACCACCGGATCACTATGACCTGCTTTCGCACCTGCTCGAATTGTCATTCTCGCAGTCAAGCGGGCTTATGCCATTGCACTAACCACACGATGTCCAACCGTGTTTAGCCCACCTTCGTGCTCCTCCGTTACTCTTTGGGAGGAGACCGCCCCAGTCAAACTACCCACCAGGCACTGTCCGTAATCCCGATTCAGGGACCAACGTTAGAACATCAAAACTACAAGGGTGGTATTTCAAGGACGACTCCACCACATCTAGCGACGCGGTTTCAAAGTCTCCCACCTATCCTACACATGTAGGTTCAATGTTCAGTGCCAAGCTGTAGTAAAGGTTCACGGGGTCTTTCCGTCTAGCCGCGGGTACACTGCATCTTCACAGCGATTTCAATTTCACTGAGTCTCGGGTGGAGACAGCGTGGCCATCATTACGCCATTCGTGCAGGTCGGAACTTACCCGACAAGGAATTTCGCTACCTTAGGACCGTTATAGTTACGGCCGCCGTTTACCGGGGCTTCGATCAAGAGCTTCGACCGAAGTCTAACCCCATCAATTAACCTTCCGGCACCGGGCAGGCGTCACACCGTATACGTCATCTTACGATTTTGCACAGTGCTGTGTTTTTAATAAACAGTTGCAGCCACCTGGTATCTGCGACTCTCGTCTGCTCCATCCGCAAGGGACTTCACTGATAAGAGCGTACCTTCTCCCGAAGTTACGGTACCATTTTGCCTAGTTCCTTCACCCGAGTTCTCTCAAGCGCCTTGGTATTCTCTACCCGACCACCTGTGTCGGTTTGGGGTACGATTCCTTACAATCTGAAGCTTAGAGGCTTTTCCTGGAAGCATGGCATCAATGACTTCACTACCGTAGTAGCTCGACATCGTATCTCAGCGTTAAGAAGAACCGGATTTACCTAATTCTTCCGCCTACGTACTTGAACCTGGACAACCGTCGCCAGGCCCACCTAGCCTTCTCCGTCCCCCCATCGCAATTGTAAGAAGTACGGGAATATTAACCCGTTTCCCATCGACTACGCCTTTCGGCCTCGCCTTAGGGGTCGACTTACCCTGCCCCGATTAACGTTGGACAGGAACCCTTGGTCTTCCGGCGAGGGAGTTTTTCACTCCCTTTATCGTTACTCATGTCAGCATTCGCACTTCTGATACCTCCAGCAGCCCTTACAGACCACCTTCAACGGCTTACAGAACGCTCCCCTACCCCACATTCGGAGTTTGCAAAGGGTTGGTAAGTCGGGATGACCCCCTAGCCTTAACAGTGCTCTACCCCCAGTAGTATTCGTCCGAGGCGCTACCTAAATAGCTTTCGGGGAGAACCAGCTATCTCCAGGTTTGATTGGCCTTTCACCCCTAGCCACAAGTCATCCGCTAATTTTTCAACATTAGTCGGTTCGGTCCTCCAGTTGATGTTACTCAACCTTCAACCTGCCCATGGCTAGATCACCTGGTTTCGGGTCTAATCCTAGCAACTGTACGCCCAGTTAAGACTCGGTTTCCCTACGGCTCCCCTAAACGGTTAACCTTGCTACTAAAATTAAGTCGCTGACCCATTATACAAAAGGTACGCAGTCACACCACGAAGGTGCTCCTACTGCTTGTACGTACACGGTTTCAGGTTCTATTTCACTCCCCTCACAGGGGTTCTTTTCGCCTTTCCCTCACGGTACTGGTTCACTATCGGTCAGTCAGTAGTATTTAGCCTTGGAGGATGGTCCCCCCATATTCAGACAGGATATCACGTGTCCCGCCCTACTCGTTTTCACTGAT
>NZ_VTYC01000068.1:0-1572 GCF_013114115.1 Vibrio sp. 070316B
TATGAGACTCTGGAGTATCATAGTGAAGAGTAAGAAAGAGGGATTTTTAAGGTGTTGATTTTAAAGGCTTTTTTTCGCTGATATGTTCAGCCCTGTTGAACATATATGTTCAGCCCTGTTGAACATAACAAAAAATGAACAGTAACAATATATTGAACTAGTTGTTCAAAATGTTAAACTACCTATATCTTTTAAATGAACAGATATGTTCAGGCGCATTGAACATAAGGGAAGGGAATGGAAGGCAGAACGTTCGAAGAGGAGCGCAAAAACGCAAAGTTTGTGCAATACGATGAGAGCAACATTGGATTTGTAAGAGAGTTGATAAAAAAGAACCCAGTGGCAGCAGATATATTCATGTTCTTATCGCAACACATGAACAGAAAAAATGCAGTGGCATGTCCATCTAAAGTTCTAGAGGAAATAACAGGAAAAGGGAGAACGACGGTAAGTAACGCTGTAAAACTTCTTAAAAATGAAGGTTATATATCAACAGCGAAAATGGGTACAACAAACGTCTACGTACTAAATCCAACGATAGTTTGGAAGGCTTGGAGGACTAATAAGCCCTATTGCGAGTTCGAAGGTAAGATGTTTATTAGCAAGTCTGAAAACCAAGAAATAGAAGATCTAATAAAACAAAAGAATCTACCAATGATAGAAAATTAAACACTAGCGAGAAGGGAGGGCACCCGACTCGCCAGTAAATCAAAATCAACTAAACAGGAGTTGAAAATGACTAAAGAAAATTATCACACCGAAGAAATTAAAGATCTAGTAAGTCAGCTGGTAAAGATCACTGAAATTTTAATAGAACCCCCAAGTTCAGTAGATAAAAAAACACTAGAAGCACTAAGAATATCGCAGTACGAAACGATTCAAAATCTAAGCGCAATAACAGGGTAAAAAACGATAAAGAGGGGCTGTATAGCTCCTCTTTGCTAAGAAACGACAGAAATAAAAAAGCCTTTAAAATCAACAACCTTTTAGGGGGGGTTGGATAGTTCCCTTATATACCAAGTGCGCGCCCCGCGCTTCGCTTGCCTCGGAACGCGCTCACACCCCTAAATCACACATCGATAGACCACCAAAAGAACCGGTAATTGGCAGTGCCCTGCACCTTATCCTGGCTTAGCAGGAAGAAGGGGGAATTAAGTCAGTATCTGCTAAGCATCTGTATCGGGCACCCACCTAAAACAACCCCAAAAGCTCATAGAGTGCCCTTATCCCTGCGGGGCTAAAAAACCACACGCAAAAAACAAAAACGAAACAGGAGGCCATAGAGACGGCCTCAGACGCAAATCTGTGAGTCAAAGCGGATGCGTTTTCCGCTTGCGGAAATTGTCCACAAATTTGTGGCTGTGGATGTCAGACAAACGAACGAAGTGAGAGCGTCAGAAGTAAGTAAATCTGACTCACTCCTAAGTTATTGATTTATATCGACTTTAAAGACCAGAGTCTCATAGCTTATGAGACTCTGGAGTATCATAGTGAAGAGTAAGAAAGAGGGATTTTTAAGGTGTTGATTTTAAAGGCTTTTTTTCGCTGATATGTTCAGCCCTGTTGAACATA
>NZ_VTYC01000069.1:0-3003 GCF_013114115.1 Vibrio sp. 070316B
AGAGTATCCGTCGCCTCTTGGCTTGTTCTCAGATTACGAATGTCATCAAAACTCTGTAACGCTTTAAAGTATTCAACCAACTGCGGGATTGTTTGAATTTTAAAGACCGACGCGCGATTGAACCCTTTACTTGGCGCAACAAAGGCTTCTTGCCACTTGTACTCCAGCGCTTGAACGGCATAGAACATCCACTCTTGCAGCTCTGCAAACGCTAACTCAGCATTCAAGGCTTCTTTTGTCAGTACGCTGTAATGCACTGGGTTAGCATAGTAACGGTCTGCCTGCTGTTGCTGATTTTCACCCAACTGTGCAATCAATCGCTCAGCTTCTGCAGTGAACCCTGCCAGCCTTTCCACTTCATAAGCCAGGTAGCTCAGCGACTTCGCGATGTCCACTTTGGCTGCTTCGAGCTCTAACATGAGCGCTTTAACGCGCGCTTTAGAATTCACATCAAGTAGCCCGCGCTCGAGACCACGGATAGTCGCACGCTCTAACACTGCCAAAGTTTGTGTGTACTTGATGGCGTCATCACGTGACACGTCTTTCAGGTCTTCCTTTAAGCTAGCCAGCGCCGCTTGCACCTCGAATAAATCGATGTTGCCCGCTTCGCTAACAAAGTCATCCAGCGTCTCTAAATCGTCCTGGTTCAATAACTCACTAATATCGACATAAGCGTTACCCGACGAGGAACCATCGCGCTTCGCTTCAAGCAACTGGCTCAGCGACAGCTCATTCTGACCAAACTGCACCATGATTTTATCAATCGCATCATGAACTTGCTTCTCTTGCTCAAGACGCTCCATCTCAATGGTGATATTGCCTTCGATAGTCTGACGCGCTTTCTGTGCTCGCTCGACGCCCAGCGTCGCTGCTTTGATACTTTGTTGCTGCTGAGCGATTAAACTGCCTTTTCTCTGCGCTTGCGTCTGGCTCGCGCACAGGTTATCGCCTTGTCCTACCGTACAACCCAGCAGTTTAAACAACTGGTTATTCAGCGCTTGCTGCTCCAGTTTCATCGTAAGGCTGTTGAGTTTCGCCTGCTCTGTAGCCAGCATGGCGTTCACTGGCGCATCGCTGCCCAATAGCTGCTCAAGCTGCGTGGCTTTCGACGTCACACTGTTAAGCAGAGTTTGCGCTTCTGCCGCTAACGCTTGCATGGTATCGGTATTCGCGTACACCGCTTTGAGCTTGCTCAGGTGAACTTGTTGCTCAAGCAGAGTGTTCATCATTTGATACACCAGCAGGGCGTCTTTGTATCCCACTACCAAGGCTTCGCCTTCAAAGATAGGAGAATGTTGGCCTTGGCCATTAAGGTATCGCGCACTCTGTAAGTCACGATGCGGTAACTGTGTCGCATACGCTTGTGGGTGGTTATCGATAAGCGACCAGTACTCATTCAAGCTGCGCTGTAAAATATCAACGGCGTTTTGACGGCTTCGCTCAAGGCTAGCGACCGAGACGTCTGCATCATTAACCCAATCGATTCGAGCTTGGTCAATCGAACGGTTCGCTAAAATAAATTCGGCAGCCGCACGGTCGTAGTAAATATCAAACAGTATCTCTTTAAGGTAAGGTAAATCCGGCTGCAGTGCTGCAAAGCCCTCCACCACCTCAATGGCATTATCGGCTGTCGACTTTTCCGCATTGGCCCATAGCTTAGAAAAATCTTGGCTCAGTCTCTCAGAGCTCATCGTAGACACAATCTCGCCTAGCTTTGGGTCTAAGGTAAACATGTTATCGAGGTAGCGGAATGCGGCGACGTTTTGTTGGGCAGCATCATCAGAATAACGCGGATACAAGGTTGCCATTGTTTCTTCGACAGGTGAACGTCTTGAAGCTAATTGAGATAAAGTAACGGAACAATGATTGCTATTTAGTGTCCGTGAACTGTACAAACTCTTAGTCCGAATGACCTCATAGTCAACTCGACAAGCTTGAGTGCTACAGCCTCTATATTTCTGGCTACCAGCTTTATAAACCCAAGAGTCGGTATGGCTATAAGTCAAATCACTAAAACGGTATCGCTCAAGTATTTTTTTTCCTTTCCAGTAAATACTCGATGGTCCATTTGCGCCAATCGTGTATTTTGACATTTTACTTTTATCTATTGGCATGTAAGGTCCTGGATAAAATGGTTCAGCATAATCTTTCTCCGTAACGACGCGAAGACAAGACGCACTTTCCATTCGATAACCAGATGGACAGGAGTAGGTAACACTTTTAGAAAGGCTTTTCGTACAGCTTTGCTTGTTGGAACTCAGGTTATAACCACTATCACATTTAACCAAAACTGGTTTTGTGATTTTTTTTGTACAACTTAGTCCTTGTTTATCAAACCCTGAAGGGCAAGTATGGTAAACAAACTCCTCACCAAATGGATAAGGCGCATTATTGGAGGCCTGGACCACACCCGACTGCATTATTGAGAGCGTAAAAAGCCCTACCAAACTGCGTTTAGTATATTTCATTATTTTTCTTTTTTATGTGGAGATAAATAAGGTGGGAGTTAACCACCGCTGTTATTACTGGATTAGTTCCATTTATTCAGTACGCACGCACTGTAACTTAACATTCATTCATTAGCTAAAAACTAATAGTTTAATTAGTATCTATAATAATTAATTAATATTCAATAACTATAAAAAATGCTTATCATTACACAGACGAAAGTAGCATTTACCTTTAATTTAAGTGACAATCAACACAATAAAAGGCTCTCTAATAACATGAACGAACCACATTGATTTTTTATTAGGGTAATTAACAATTAGAACAAAAAGATAGCTACAAGTAATTTATTAGTTCAAGACACAAATACTCAACCTCAATTTTTAAATTCAATCTCACAACAAGGTTTTCTTTAATGACAAATAAAAGAGCCTCATGACATCATGAGGCTCTATTGTTGGTTACCTTAGCAAGATCAGTGGGCCTGAGTCTCCTCCGCCACACGTCTCTGCATTGCGGGAGTAGTATCGGTGCTTAATAATAAGCTCTATATCA
>NZ_VTYC01000070.1:0-1243 GCF_013114115.1 Vibrio sp. 070316B
TGATCTGCTCCAGTAAGACTGGACACCGCATTAAGCGACATATTGTTTTTCAAAGTTAACTGGGCTTAGATACCCAAGAGCACTGTGCCTTCTTGTTCGATTATAATCAACTTCGATGTATTCAAAGAGTGCTTGACGCATCTCTTCTCGGGTCATTATCGGCTCGTATTGGACGGCTTCTACTTTCATTGAGTGGAAAAAGCTTTCAACACAAGCGTTGTCCCAGCAATTTCCCTTCCTACTCATACTTTGCTTTAGATTATGAGCTGCGATTAAGTCGCGGTAGTCTTTTGAACAATATTGGCTACCTCTATCACTATGGATAATCACTTCTTCTGGCATACCTCTGCGGAACAATGCCATTGATAGCGCATCACAGACCAGAGTTGCGGTCATTCTGGTACTCATTGACCAACCAACTACTTGCCGTGAGTACAAGTCGATAACAACGGCTAAATACATCCAGCCTTCGCTTGTCGCTAGATAAGTGATATCTCCAGCCCATTTTTGGTTTGGTGCTGTCGCATTAAAGTCTTGCTCAAGCAAATTCGGGGCTACAGGAAGTCTATGCTTACTGTCTGTCGTACATTTGAACTTACGGGCGGCCTTCGCGACTAAGCTCTGGCGTTTCATGCTCGCGGCAATGGTTTTTACATCGTGCTTATTACCATTTGCCTCAAGTTCTTTTTGAATGCGCCTTGCACCGTCGCGTTCCTTTTTATCATCAAAGACTTCTCGAACTTTGTTATCAAGCTGCTTGCGGTGCTCGTTGCGTTGAGTGACTTTATGGCGATTATCAATCCAATAATAAAACCCACTTCGAGAAACCCCAAACACCTTAGCCATACGGACAATCCTATATTGCATCAGGTGTTCGAGCATAAACTCATAGCAATCTATTTTAGATTTTTCGCGAAGTAGGTGGCGGCCTTTTTTACGATATCTAGCTCTTCAGCTTGCTCTGCTAATAATCGCTTGAGCTTGGCATTTTCAGTGGCGAGTTCTCTTTCTCTATCGCTGATTTTCGCATCTTTTTTGACGGCTTTACGCCACCCATAAATTTGAGATTCATATAGTGAAAGCTGTCGTGCGGCGGCAGCGACACCGACTTTCTCTGCTAACTTAAGCGCTTCGGCTTTAAATTCAGGAGCATGTTTAATTCGTGTTTTCTTAGTTGTCATTGTTCACCTCGTTAGTGATTGTACTCACTTAACTCAGTGTCCAAAACTTCTGGTGCGGATCA
>NZ_VTYC01000008.1:0-148102 GCF_013114115.1 Vibrio sp. 070316B
CTGAGTCCTTATCTTCACGGCATTCTCGCATCGGCAAGTTATCCGCTCAACACCTGCACATTGGAAGGGATAAACAACAAGATAAAGCTAATCAAGCGAATGGGGTATGGGTATCGAGATACAGACTACTTCTTCTTGAAGATAAAAGCGGCTTTCCCCGGAAAGCCGCGATGAACCTTTTTTAATCCCCCCGACTTGCTCCTTCCCTTGTAAGAGACTTTTCAAAGCCTCCCAAAAACAAGCGTTACATCAAAGCTCATCTATTTTAGCTATCAATTTAACCGCCAATCTATATGCTTTTTCAAACTCAAAAATCATCGACTTATACCCAAAAGACGACAAAACACGAATTATTGTAAATTTATTGTAAAAATTTCTTTGACGGCATTAGTTTTATGTATAGGGTTATCAATAAGACGTGGTAAGCCGAATATCATAGTCTTGTTGGTTCACGTGCCAAAAGGATCTCCATATAAAACGTGATTAGTAGTGATATTTATCTCGCATTTCGACTTGGCTACAGAGCATTTTGTCGCTATCGAAGAAATAAATAAGCTATTGAAATATAAGACAAACACAACATAAGCAAACATAAATTAATAAAAAGACAGGGAAAACCATGAAAAACATAAGAGAATTATTTTTTGGGTTTATATTATTGTTTAGTTCCAGTGCATTTGCAGAAGATGGATCATTTAATCAAGCTATCAGTAACTTAAGCAAAAGTGTTGATGGATTTTTCAACGACTACACAGGATGGTTCGTTGGACTCATATTTAAAAGTGTACCGGTTGGCGAAGCCAACTTCCCTATTATTGTTGGCTGGTTATTACTCGCTGCGTTGATCTTTACTGTTTACTTTGGCTTCGTCCAATTTAAGCGAGTCGGTATGGCTGTAGATATCATTAGAGGCAAGTACACAGACCCTAACTCAAAAGAAGACGGCGAAGTTTCCCATTTTCAAGCTTTAACTACTGCCCTTTCTGGAACCGTCGGTCTTGGTAACATCGCAGGTGTAGGTGCTGCACTCGCCATTGGTGGCCCTGGTGCAACATTCTGGATGATTTTGTGTGGCCTTCTTGGTATGGCTTCAAAATTCTGTGAGTGTACGTTGGGTGTGAAATACCGAACTATCTTACCGTCAGGTGTGGTTTCGGGTGGTCCAATGTACTACCTGAGCCAAGGCCTAGGTGAGCGCGGATTGGGTGGACTGGGTAAAGCACTTGCGATCGGCTTTGCACTGATGTGTATCTTGGGTTCACTTGGTGGCGGTAACATGTTCCAAGCTAACCAAGCTCATGCAATGCTAACGTATGCCTTTGATATCCCAAGTGAGTACGGTGTTATCACTGGCCTTGTACTAGCTGCTTTAGTTTTCTCTGTGATTGTTGGTGGTATGCCTTCTATTGCATCGGTAACAGAAAAAGTGGTTCCTTGGATGGCTGCGCTATATATCGGTATGGCTGTAGTTGTTATCGGTTCTAACCTTGATCAAGTTGGCCCTGCTTTCAGCGCAATCTTTACAGGTGCATTTACTGGCGAAGGTGTTGTTGGTGGATTCATTGGTGCGTTAATTCAAGGCTTGAAGCGTGCAACCTTCTCGAACGAGGCAGGTGTTGGTTCTGCGGCAATTGCTCACTCAGCAGTAAAAACAAAAGAGCCAATTACTGAAGGCCTAGTGTCACTACTAGAACCGTTCGTTGATACCGTAATCATTTGTACGATGACAGCATTGGTTATCACTATCGCTGGCCTAAACACAGGTCCATTCGATGGTTCAGGTTTAACAGGTGTAACTCTAACTGCGGCGTCGTTTACTGAAACTGCAGGTTTCTTCAAATACACCTTAGCACTAGCCGTTATCATGTTTGCATTTTCTACTATGATTTCTTGGTCGTACTACGGTCTTAAAGCATGGACTTACCTATTCGGTGAAGGAAAGGCTACGGAACTGGTTTTCAAAGTGATGTTCTGTGTGTTCGTTGTGATTGGTGCAACAATCCAATTTGGTGCGGTAATCGACTTCTCTGATGCAGCTATCTTTGCGATGTCTATCTTTAACATCCTAGGTCTATACTTCTTGATGCCTGTTGTTAAGAAAGAGCTGCAATCATTCGTTGCTCGTGTGAAATCAGGTGAAATCAAAACCTACGAAAAGTAATCACTCGCTAATTAACACTGTTCTAAAAGTCTTGGCGATACCCTTTGCTTGAGAAAGCGAGAACAGAACAATGGCTTAGTCAAAATCCCTACCAGTTTTGCTTGTGGGGATTTTTTGTACCTAAATTTTCTTGTTCACGCTGCTTAGGATTTCGGCATACTTTTATACGGTCCACCACCTCTTCTACTTCAATCACATATGGTTTCGTTAATGGCGAATTACAGTCGTCAAAACAATAAGCTACGGTGCAATTCTCACACAGATATTCATTCATGGTTTATCCCTGTCCATTGAGATGGTCTAATCAAAGAATGACAACAGACCGCATGTTCATCCTAGAACACCGCTATTATGCTGTTTATCAACCCTATAAATACGCGTGCAAAGTCACCAAATATTCAATTAATCACATATTAAAAATATTTTGCGGCTCTAATCACGAATAGCTTGGTAATAGTGTGAAAACGGTTATGAACCATTCTGCAAAACTGAAACAGAAGAAATAAGCCATCTGGAACGAAAAACGCCCACACCATTTTCATGATGTGGGCGTTTGAATTGCTACTGCTAAAGACGAATGAATTAAAGGTTTGAGCTTATAAACCCATCTCTTCGGTTAGCGTTTTGATTTGCTTGAGATCCATGGTGTGGACTTCGATCATTTGTCTGATGTCACTTAGGCGAGAGTTCGCGTTATCTTGCTTCTCACATGCGTCAGATTTTGCATCCCATGAAGTGCCGTCTAAGAACACATCACACGCTTTCTTAAGTGAACCAAGATTCTGTTCGATTTCGTCTCTTTCTTTCTCTAGCTTTTCTAGCTCTTGAGATATTTGTAATTCTTTACGGAACAGTTCGCGAGAGCGTTCAAACAAAGTCGACTGCATATCCGCCTGACGGTTTAGCTTTTGATTATCTTGCTCTGTTTTATCTAATGTCTGTTTCTGCTCGTTTAACTGCTGCTCTAACGAATAGTTCGCTTTCTCTAACACGGCAGACTGCTTGGCTAACTCTTGAAGCTCTTTTTGATGCGCTTCTGCTTGCTCGGCCAAAGCCGCTTCAACCTTAGCATCAATTTCTGTATCAACTTTCGCCACTTTAGCTTCAACAGAAGACACCAACTGTGTTTTGCTTTCACTCAATTCTTGATAACGAGCTTCGAGTACCTGATAAGTGGACTCCCACTTAGAAGCCGTCACTGTCGAACCGATTAAGCCACCCAGTGCTAAACCTATAACCGCAGCAATGCCGATATAGAGCTGACTGCGCTTATCGCGTTCTTCAATAACAACCACTTCATCTTGTTCGCTTTGTCCAGATTGCTGGTTCACTAGCGGGTACTCCCAAAAATATGTTTAACGTTACGCGGTCACTGGCACTAATACCAATACTGATTTTGTAGGTTCAGTTAAACCTATCGCTCAAATCACAAGTGCTTGAGCTTTAGTAACACGTTCATCCCATCTGCTCACAGACGGTTTAACGAGTTAACTCCGAAATCATCAAGCTGGCAGTATACAAAAGGAAGCTGCTAACGATAACTATCACTACCCATTTTTGTACTTTTTCATTCGTCCGATAACGAAACAGTACAAATGCCAACGCCAACAAAAAAACAATCGCTATTAGTCGAGTCATAAATCCTCCTTGTTTCCCTATTTTATACCATTTAAATAAGCAAGTTACGTCAGAGTCGCGTTGTTTGATCATTTAGTTGAACAACATTTGTGCAAACAGATATTTTGTAGCTGACATCACATTTTATATGATTTAGGATACGCCTACAGATTACCTAAGCATTTAGGTAATTGTTCCGATGAAGACTGCAGGAGAGTGGTTTTTAACTAAACTTTAACATTTAGTTAGATTGACCCGCCGAAGAAGTAAATCTTTCAGGTGCTTTATGCTGGAGAAATCCAGAAAAGTGAGGACTGTCGTTGGAGGAACCTCTGGAGAGAACCGTTAGATCGGTCGCCGAAGGAGCAAGCTTAGTGCCCGTTACTTATCTGTAAGTGATTCGCTAAGTGAAACTCTCAGGCAAAAGGACAGAGGAGTGGAAAGCAACAAGCCTTAATTAACAAAAGAATTCTACCTAGAAATCCGTATGTATTAAGTAGTGCTACCGATCCCTGTGATCTGCACTGCCTTCCCTCTTCTCCTTAAATTTTTTAATTTATTAAGGGGAATCTATGAACCACCTACAAGCTACACTACAAACCATCAACCAATTCGTTTGGGGACCACCACTGCTTATTCTGCTAGTGGGTACAGGTATCTACTTTACTTTTCGCTTAGGCTTACTCCAGTTTAGACACCTCCCAACCGCGCTAAAAATGGTATTCAGCAAAGACAAATCCGGTACGGGTGACGTATCAAGTTTTGCCGCTTTATGTACCGCGCTTTCAGCGACCATTGGTACTGGTAACATCGTTGGTGTAGCGACCGCAATCAAGATTGGTGGCCCTGGTGCCCTATTCTGGATGTGGCTTGCCGCTGTATTTGGCATGGCGACAAAATACGCAGAATGTCTACTTGCCGTTAAGTACCGCAGAACCGATAGCAATGGCGAAATGGTTGGCGGCCCTATGTACTACCTTCAATACGGTGTTGGCTCAAGAATTTTGGCGGTAATGTTCGCTGTCTTCGCACTCGGCGTTGCTTGCTTCGGTATCGGTACCTTCCCACAAGTTAACGCGATCTTGGACGCAACTGAAATCTCATTTGGCGCTCCACGTGAAATGTCGGCAATCGTTTTAACAATCTTGGTGGCAGTGGTAACGCTTGGTGGTATTCAATCTATCGCTAAGGTGGCAGGAAAAGTGGTTCCGACCATGGCGGTTATGTACATCGTTGCGTGTTTGAGCGTTCTGGTTTCAAATGCAGACCAACTACTGAATGCCATTACCCTTGTTGTTACCTCTGCGTTTACCAACACAGCAGCAACAGGCGGTTTCTTTGGTGCGAGCATCATGCTTGCTATTCAATCGGGTATTGCTCGTGGTGTATTCTCTAATGAATCTGGTCTAGGTAGCGCACCCATGGCTGCGGCGGCTGCAAAAACAGATTCATGTGTGAAGCAAGGTCTTGTCTCTATGACAGGTACCTTCTTCGACACCATCATTATTTGTACGATGACAGGTTTGGCGCTTATCTTAACCGGTGCTTGGCAGACTGACCTTTCTGGTGCTGCAATGACCACTCATGCATTTGCTATTGGTCTGAATGCAGACACGCTCGGCCCTATGCTGGTTTCTGTTGGTCTAATCTTTTTTGCGTTTACTACGATTTTAGGTTGGAACTACTACGGCGAGCGCTGTGTTGTTTTCTTGCTAGGAACTAAAGCAGTCCTACCTTACAAGATTATCTTCATTGCGTTGGTGGCTTCTGGTGCATTCTTGAAGCTCGACATGATCTGGATAATGGCAGATATCGTGAACGGCCTGATGGCAATTCCAAACCTAATCGGCCTTATCTTGCTACGCCACGTCGTTATCGAAGAAACTAAGCTGTTTTTCAAACCATTATCTTCTTCTAGTGATTATAAAACTGTAAAAGCCTAATCGACATAAATTGCAAAATAAAAGCCAAAGCCCACAATCAAATGTGGGCTTTTTATTACCTAAGTAAATAAAAAATTTAATTAACTAAAAGATTACTTAAAACAATTACCCCAAATATTATAAGACCTTTTAAATAGCAACTCGCACTAATAAAACGAAAGCTTAATTAGTCATTACTTATATTTAATGATTGTTAAATATTATGTATTTTCAAGAAACCAAAAAAATTCAAGAAAAAGCAACATGTGGCTTTTATTCATATATAAGTCAGTTTATAGTCGCTAACATTGTTGAGATAATTATAATAAAAATAAAACGTTGGCTATATGATCAAATTTGACCCTATAACAAATCGTATTTATAACGACGATCGTTCCATTAAAATTGGATATCGAGAAACACGAGTCTTAGAGCTTCTTCTTAAACACGCGCCCGATATTGTGAGTAAGCAAGATATTATTAACTACGCTTGGGGTAACGAATTCATAGGGGATACTTCTCTCGCGAAAAGTATCAGCTTGCTGCGGCAAAAGTTCGTTAAGCTTGGGACTAAAGATTCACCAATAGTGACAGTTCCAAAGGTCGGTTACCGCCTCATAGACCATTGTGTTTGTATCGAATCTACTGTGGACGATACAAGCATTACTGCGCCTGAAGATACAACTCCGCCGTTGCCTTTACCTGACAGCGAAGTTAAGGCGACCTCAGGCGAAAAGCACAACGGAACCCAAGCACTGTCCGTCTATCGTAAAATTGCCTATTCAAAGAATCTTGTGTGCTATTTTACTGCTAGCGTGCTGCTAGCAGCATCAATCGCATTGGCATTCAGTAAATTTCACGACAAGAGTCTCCATGAAGTCAAACCTTCTGATCGTCTGACCGAGTATTGGATAGGTCAACTACAGATATATCAAGACCCTCAAATGACCCTAACCCCAGAGTTGAAAAGGATTCTTAACAAGTATCAATGTGACTGTATTGCTTACATCAGCGAAGAACCTGGCTATTCTGAACTTGCGATACTCAATAAAGTGACTCGTAAATCAGTGAATATTTTTTACAACCCATCACAACTGGACAAAGCCAGTAAAGAGATTGAGCTATTCCTAGAAAAGGGGTCATTATGATGCCATTTATTGCCGTCTTCTCCGCACTAATCTTGTTTGCAAGCGTATGGAGTATTCCTGATTCTCACAAACTTGAAGATCACAGTTACCAACATAGTATGATCGATTTACTCGCTGAAGATAACGTATTGCGAAGCGATGGGTTCACTAAAATTAGGGACAACAAAGTACTGCATATCGTCTCCATTCAAGACGACAAAATACCAAACCCTATCGTTCTTCGCTTCCAGGGAAATGTGGGATACTCTAAGTCATTCAGTTTTGCGATTGCTGGCACGATAGACTTACTGTCTGTACAAAAGATAAATGAGGCAATGAATGACAACTTGTTATCGCCATACCTTTTGTTGAACAATGATCCACTAACGTTGAATATTGATATTTTAAGCACCAATGAAGCATTTGCCATTATTCGGAGTTGCAATACAGGACGTACCCAGCTTTTAGCCAAACGCTGACTTCTACGGTTAACCCATAGTAAATTCTCTTCAAACCATATTTTATTAAAATGGATTTCGACTCAGTTCGAAATCCTCCCCTCTTCTACCCCTTATTTATCTAACTTTCCATCCTTAAAACTAACACGTCTCATAATTGAAAAAGTCTCTATATTAAGCTTTATCGATTAGACATACATCGTCACTTCATAATACGGTCTCACAAAATAATTGAAGTAAGATCTCATTATTAGTCCCAATTGAATACCCATAGAAACGACTTAATATTATTTCCAAATGATATGTTTGAGAATAATTATCGATTCAATAACGCCCATCGTTCATTCTCATCCCTCATGCCGACCCGTCATTTACAACGACGCTTATTATTTGGTAATCCATGGTAAATCACGGAAACATCTTTAACGTCAAAACCACATTAACGTACATCGAATCCTAAAAAAGTTTCATTTTTCTAAATTCATTATGAAGTGCGCCGAGGAAATCTCTCTTCGTTGCATCAAAATTTCATAAAATATTAATAGAATTATTACAAGGTATTGATTTATATGCGTATTTCGGTGATTGCGATCGCTCGTTTCGGTTTATTCCGATCACTTGATCCTGCCGTTTTTCTCTCTTCCTATTTTTACTCTAAGTGATCGGATTACGCCAGTTTTCTCATCGACTCACCTCCTAGTTCTATTCGATGACTATTGTGTACCAGCCGATCCATTAGAGCGTCTGCGACAGTGGC
This sequence comes from Vibrio sp. 070316B, assembly GCF_013114115.1. Classification (NCBI taxonomy): domain Bacteria; kingdom Pseudomonadati; phylum Pseudomonadota; class Gammaproteobacteria; order Vibrionales; family Vibrionaceae; genus Vibrio; species Vibrio sp. 070316B. The sequence continues at coordinate 8,043 of NZ_VTYC01000008.1, forward strand.
GTTACCGATCATGTTGTACCACTCCTTTACAGGTAACTGACTGATGACGATCGTGCTGCTGTTTTGGTAACGATCTTCAAGCACTTCTAATAAGTGACCTGCATGCTCTTGGGTTAGCTTTTCCATCCCCCAGTCGTCGAGGATTAGTAGAGCTTTCTTAGCCAACGATTGAAGTTGCTTTTGATAGCTACCATCCAGACGACCTGCGGTCAGGTCATCAAGCAGGCGAGTTAATCGGTAGTATCTGACCGTGTGTTGTTGGTCGCAGGCACTGGTTGCCAGTGCGCAGCCAAGATACGTTTTGCCAGCACCTGTTGGGCCTGTGATCAAGATATTCTGGTGCTTATGTAGATAACTGCCCGTTAGAAGTTCGCTCATCTGTTTACGATTGAGATTTCGTCCCTCCTTGTAGATGAGTTGGCTCGGCTGAGCATCCACTCTCAGTTTGGCTTGTCGTTTTAAGCGTTGGATTTTTGTCTGATTGCGATTCAAGATTTCACTTTCCAGAAGTAGGCTTAGCCTTTCCTCGAAGTCCAGCTCTGCGTAGGTGCTCAGTTGTTCTTGTTGCTGCTCTAACGCTTTCACTGCATGGCTCAAGCGGAGGGTTTTGAGTTGGTCGTTCAGTGCGTTCATTTGTATTTCTCCTAGTGATAACAGTTCGGGCCACGGACATTGCTATGAACAAGGTTCGGCGTGCTCGTGTTGTCTTTGCTCAGTTGTCCTTCACGATTGTTCTTCAGTAGATTGTTGATGAAGGTGTAGTTCGGTTTTGTCAGCATCAGCGTATCTTTACAGGCTTGCTCTAAGCGCGACTCGCCATGCGCTTTACTCAGATTGAGCAGCCCAAGACAGGAGCGATACGACTGCTCTGGATGAGGCTTGGAGTAGAGCATCTTATTGACGACTTCTCGTGTGGCTGGGCCGATATTGGCTCCCCAGTTGAGCAGGCGTCCAGGCGACCACTTCTGATGTTGATGATTACTCGGCATGTGCTCTGGTTGGGTGCTGTTTCCGCGCTCTCTTTGGCTGCGTGGATGCTGGGCTACCAAGTTACCTTGATGGTAGATCTGCACCAGACGGTTGGAGGCTTCCAGTTCGACATGGTGACCAACAAGTTGATGTGGCACCGAGTAGTAGTGGCGGCGATATTCGATGTGATAATCAGGCCCAACCTTGGCTCGCTTGGTTTCGGTATAGAGGTATCGCTGCTTAGGTAGCGGCTTTAACGCTGGCTTATCGAGTTTGTCGAACAGCGCTTTGCGGCTCGCACCATACTGTTTCATCTCACGTTCGTTTAAGTCATTCATAAGCTCACGGATGGCAAGGTTTAGCTCTTTGAAGGTATGGAAGGTTTGATGTCGTAGTCGCATCATGATCCAGCGTTCCACTAGGAGCACGGCATTCTCTGCCTTGGCTTTGTCTTTCGGTTTGTAAGGGCGAGCTGGCATCACTGCGGTTTGATAGTGATTCGCCAGTTTTTGATAACTGTCGTTAAGTCTCGGCTCATAACGATTGGCTTTGGTGACCGCGCTACGTAGATTATCGGGAATCAAGAGCTGTGGTACACCACCGAAGTGCTCGAACGCATTGGCATGCGCCTCTAACCAGTAAGACTTACCTTGACTCGGGAAGGCTTCAACATAGGTGTAATTGGACGCACCTAAGGTCGCCACGAACACTTCTGCTTCGCGCACTTCACCTGTATCAGGGTTGACCACTTGAAGCCGAGGCCCACAGTAATCGATAAACAGCTTGTCACCTGCCACATGGAGCTGGCGCATGCTGCGCTTTTGGGTTTTGAACCAACGAGTGAAGTGCTCGCAGAACTGAGTGTAAGCGTAAGCTTGTTCTTGATATTGCTCATGGTATTCCTGCCACAACAACATCTTTGTCATACCTTTACGTCTGAGTTCGACTGCGTATTGAGTGAAGTCTGGCATGACTTTATCGCGACTGGCTTTCTTGCCGTGATACAGCGCTTGCGTGAGATCAGCATCGCTGCAACTTTCGGGTAGAGGCCAGCCAAGTTGGCTTTGTTTAAAGCGAGTAAGGAGTTCCGATATGGTGGACGGGCCGAGTTTCAGGCAAGAAGCGATACCACGATTGGAGAGACCGCAGTCGTACTTAAGGCGTAATACCTCTTTGATTTTGTTCATTGGAGTTCTCTTTTTGGCCATTGTCGCTTCCTTACGTTCTTGTTTATGAAGTAAAGAATAGCGAGCTATTGATTTAAAAGAGAAAAAGGAAGGATTTCGGGCATTCCGATCGCGGTTTTCGCTATTCCGATCACCGATTTCGGAGTTAGGCTAAAAGTGATCGGATAATCGCGGAATCAGTGATCGGTTTAAACCGAAATGGGTGATCGGATAATCCCGAAATGACTGATCGGAATGCTCCGAAATATGCATTTATAAGAACAAATTTATTCAATCATTTTCAGTATCGTTATTTTTATCATTATGAAAAAGTGAAATGGTCCTGTGTAAGCAAGGCAAAACAGAATTACCAATATAAAAAAGAAAATGAGGGGATTATTAGTGATCAGTAAAAATAAAAGTATCTTGGCAGCGGCAGTGTTGTCTGTACTATCGACCGGAGTAAACGCGAAAATATACCCAGATCAAATCGTGCGTGACAATTTAGGCGATGATGTTTGTCGCTCAGGTTATCGCCCGTTAGACCGCTTTGAAGCAGAAGAGCATAAAAACTCACTACTACCGCGCATGGGCACTTGGGATATTGTTGGCCTTAAAGACAACTGGGTAATTATGGGGCCGGGTTATTACGGGCTAATCAAACAAGATACGCCAAACGATAAAACCTTCTGCTACCCGAATGACTACCAATCAGAAATTCCAAACTACCCAGCTAAATCGGTGCCAGAAGGCGATGAAATTGATGTTGAGTATGGCCTAGTCACTGATCGCCAAGACTTTATACGTCCTCTAAGTTACTTGGCTCATTTCCTCGGGTACGCTTGGGTTGGCGGCAATAACAGCCCTTATGTCGGCGAAGATATGGTCATAGATCGTTCCGGCGATCGTTGGGTAATTCAAGGAAACAACAACGGCTCTTGTAGTGGGTATCACTGTGGTAATAAAACACAAATCATCGTTGATAATTTTACCTACACTGTTAACGATGACAACTTCTCGCACGGTGAGGTGACAGAGTCAGATCGCGAACTCATAAAAACAGTTCACGCAACCGCTAGAAACTATAGTGATATTGCACAGCAAGTTGTCGTTGACTTAAAAGTAGATGAGTCTACAAACTGGTCAAAAACAAACAGCTACGGTTTTTCTGAAAGCGTTTCTACTGAGAATACGTTCAAATGGCCTTTAGTTGGTGATACCAAGCTCACCATCAAATTTGAAGCGAATCAAAGCTTCGCAAAAACGAATGGCGGCTCTTCAAGTGAGACGGTAACGCTTCAAGCTCGTCCGATGGTTCCTGCTCACTCTGAGATCCCAATTAAAGTCGAGCTGTACCGTTCAACTATCTCGTACCCATACCAATTTAACGCCGATATTGCTTACGACGTTGAATTCTATGGTTTCCTTCGCTGGAGTGGCAACGCATGGCATACGCACCCGGACAACCGCCCTACTATCGGACATACGTTCACTATGGGTCGTACGAGCGATCACTCCGCTGACATTCGTTACCAGTGGGACCACCGCTACATTCCTGGCGAATCAAAATGGTGGGACTGGGGCTGGGCAATTAAAGAAGCAGGCTTATCTAACATGCAATACGCAACAGGCGGAAGCTTACGTCCCTTCCACTCTTACGTATCGGGTGATTTTTACGCAGAATCTCAATACGCTGGTACAATCGAAATTGGCCAAGCTAAACCGCTGAATGCAGGTGGTCTACGTTCTGAAAGCAGTATTGACGGCGAAAACCAAATAACTGAACAGCTTGGTAACATTGATGTAACGACCAACTTTGATGCTCAAGAACTGAGCGACCTAGGCTTTGAAGGGGCTGAGTTCAACGTTCGTCTAGCTGACTAATATAGTGTAGATACACGATAACAGAACGCTTACCCCGTAATACGATAAAGCCCACGCTAATTTGGTCACAATAACCTAGCGTGGGCTTTAATACGTTCATCACGAACCAGAAATACCTAAACCGGCTTTTCCATGAGAAGCTTAATGCCCAGCCCCACCAGCACTATGCCAGTCACACCTTCCATCCACTTCATAAAGCTCGCATTCTTTAGCAAATTTTTAGCCGAGTTAAGTGCACCAGCCAAGCCACATTGCCACAGCATAGCAATCATGAAGTGTACCGAAGCCATCAACATAGATTGTAATAACGGCGAACCTTCAGGGTTTACGAACTGAGGCAAAAAAGCCAAATAGAAAACCGCTGTTTTCGGGTTAAGCACATTAGATAAGAAACCTTCACGCATAGAACGTTTTGCGCTGTAGGCTTGATGAGTTTGCTCGCCAACCTTCAGCCCGCCACCATTTTTCATTAAGGCGCGTAAACTGCTTAAACCAAGCCAAATCAGGTAAACCGCACCCACCATTTTAACGGCTTGAAAGAGTTCAGCGGATTGAGCAAGAATCGCAGAGATACCCACTGCAGAGAAAAAGGCGTGCACATAAAGACCGCTACAGATACCAAAGCTGGTCATCACACCGTCAGATAAGCCAGAGCGACTGGTATTGCGAATCACCAATGCTGTATCCAAGCCAGGCGTTAACGTTAAAATAGTGATGGCAATCAGAAATGCCTCAAAGTTCAAAATATCCATATCATTATCATCTTTGTTTAGCGATCTATCATCAATACCGCTTATCTGCACATTTCGCAAGCAACAATTACCACCAGCTATACAAGTCACTGATTTTGTGCACAATGGTACAGTTTAATTTGTTAAGAAATAGTAAATTCAAGGCATCGTACCGCCTCACGCTTTTCTCGCTATATCTTCGACTACGAAGGTCAGCGCCATTAAAAAGCAGAGCCATAATCAAAGTACATGAGAGATGAAACTTAACGCTGACGCGGCCCTAAGGATCATTTAAAGAAACCAAATTAAGAGTAGTCAAATGAGCGCATTCAAAAAACTAGTCGAACACTCTCAAAAATGTTCACGCTTTCAACACCTAGCCTCTATCTGTGGCTGGGACCAAGCTTCAATGATGCCTGCTGGTGGTAACCAAGCGCGTAGCGAAGCGATGGCCGAGCTTTCGGTTCATGTTCACGGCCTAATGACTCAACCACAACTTGGCGATTGGATCGCAAACGCTGAAAACGAAGCGCTGAACAACGATCAACAATCATCACTTCGTGAAATAAAACGCCAATGGCAACAAGCTAACCTACTTCCAGAAAAACTGGTTCAAGCGAAGTCTCTAGCGGGCTCAAAGTGTGAACATGCGTGGCGTAGTCAACGTGGAAACAACGACTGGGTTGGCTTCGAAAAAAACTGGCGTGAAGTGGTTAAGCTATCTCGAGAAGAGGCTCAAATTCGTGCTGATGCAGCCAACCTAACACCTTACGATGCAATGCTGGATATCTACGAACCAGGTACTAGCTCTGCTTCACTGGACATCTTATTTGCAGATGTTAAAACATGGCTACCAAGCCTGATTGACGAAGTGATCGAAAAGCAATCGAGCGAGCAATTTAACGCTCCAAACGGTTTTTATGCTGCAGAAAAACAAAAAGCGCTTGGTTTAGAAGTCATGAAGTTACTTCAGTTTGACTTTGAACACGGCCGATTAGATGAAAGTGTTCACCCTTTCTGTGGTGGTGTTCCTACCGACGTGCGCATCACAACCAGATATGACGAAGCTGAATTCGTTCAAAGCTTAATGGGCATCGTCCACGAAACAGGTCACGCACGTTATGAACAAGGCTTACCTAAACACCTAGCAGGCCAACCTGCTGGTCAAGCTCGCTCCATGGGTATTCATGAATCTCAATCGTTATTCTTTGAGATGCAAGTTGGCCGCAGCGACCCGTTCATTGGGCACTTAGCGAACCTAGCTGGTCAGCAATTCTCAGGCTCAGAGTTTGAGAAAGAAAACTTCCAGAAGATCTACACTCGCGTGAAGAAAGACTTCATCCGTGTTGATGCCGATGAACTGACCTACCCTGCACACGTTATCTTACGTTACGAGATCGAACGTGACCTGATAAACGGCAAAATCAAACATACTGATGTTCCTGAACTTTGGAACACTAAAATGCAGTCTTACCTTGGTTTAAGCACTCAAGGCAACTTCACTAACGGTTGTATGCAAGACATCCACTGGACAGACGGCGCATTTGGTTACTTCCCATCTTACACATTAGGTGCGATGTACGCGGCTCAGTTCATGGCTTCAATGAAGAAAACGGTTGATGTGAACTCTGTGATTGAAAGCGGTGACCTATCCCCTATCTTCACTTGGTTAGAGTCGAACATCTGGAGCAAAGGCAGCCTACTAAGCACTGATGATTTGGTGAAAGGCGCAACAGGCGAAACTTTGAATGCGCAATACTTCAAAGATCACTTGAGAAGTCGTTATTTGAAAGGTTAAGCATAGCGACCAGTAGACGTTAGAACGATGTTCTACTGGCTCGTTTCTGGACAAATCTTTTGGGATTATGAAAGCTTGTCTACATACCCCTCGATATCAACATCATCAATTAGTACGTCTGGTAAGTAGCGCTTAGCATAACTTAGATAAGCTCCGCTAGTGAGCAATAATTTAAACACGTCTTTATCAATGTGCCCGCCTAACGCCATTTTCGACATGATGTGGATAGCCTCACTTAGCGATTTGGCTTTCTTATAAGGTCGGTCGGCAGCGGTTAGCGCCTCAAAAATATCAGCTACTGCAAGAATACGTTCAGGAATCGACAACTCTTCCCCAGTCAAGCCTCTCGGATAACCAAAGCCTTCCATCGCCTCATGGTGAGTCGTCGCATAACGAGGAACGCGCTCAAGCTCTGGCGGGAATGGGATGCTCTCCAACATTTTGATTCCACTTATCATGTGTTCATTAATCTTAAAGCGTTCTTCTGTCGATAATGTTCCACGCTGTACAGCTAAGTTATATAACTCACCGTGGTTATAGAGAATATCGGGCACCTTCATATTGATGCCAAACTCAGGGTCGATATAAAACGGCTGTTCACGTTCAATCACATGTTCAGGGCGATCGGTCAGTAATTTCTCTACTGCCGGTGTCGCTTTAGACTGATAACGCGCTTCCTCTAATGGAGATAAACCCAATCCGCGATCGAAGTATCGCACCCACTCTTTCTCAGCCAGTTCATGCAGACGCGCAATATCTTGATCAGACATGAATTCTGCCCCTACGTTAGCGGTGGCAATAAACTTAAACTCTTCGGTGAGTACCGCAAACTCTTGTTGTAATACTTGTTCTGGCTGCCCATCAATGCCCAATTCTTGCAATTTTTTGAGCAAGTATTGGATTTGTACATCTCGCCAAAGCACCTCAAAGCGCATACGAACTTCGTGGATTCGGTTATAGTTGGTTTCTAGTTTACTGCCTTTATCGACCACAAACTCTGGCGTCGCAATTTTGCCACAATCATGCAGCCAAGCCGCGATACGAAACTCACGTCGTTCTTCGTCATTTTCAAAAGCAAATCCTCTAAACGAACCTTGCTCGGATTTCTCGGCGGCTTCCGACAACATCAGAGCGATCTCTGGCACACGGTTACAATGGCCCGCTGTATAGTGAGATTTTTCATCGATCGCGCGCGCGATAAGTTGAATCACAGACTCAAAAAACTCATTTTGACGCTGCTCAAATTGCTGTAGCGAATGACTACCTCTCATCAGAGATAGACCAAGCTGATGAATTTCTTCAATACGGGAATGAATACGCTGCACTTTTTCGTACTCACGATCTTTAACAAACCTGACCTGTTTTCTTAATGCATTAATTGGCTCCGAGATAGGCTTTGCCATTACCCACGCAATTGGAATTAAAAGAGTAAGCACAAGGAATGATGCACCGACTGAGTAAACTACCGTTTCATTTACGCCTGCCATTAAGTAGGCTTTAGGGATCACAACAGCAAAATAACGTCCCTCTTTATGTGTCAATTTAGCAACATAGACATATTTCTCTACACCATGGACTGGTACCAAGCGCACTGAGTTAACAAATGCTGGCTCTCTTGCGAATTCAAGAAGTTCCTCGTATGGCACAAAAGTATAGGTCGATTGAGCTGTACTACCCTTAAACCATTTTTCACGCAGATATTTTCTCTGCTCTGGCGTAATAGCGCTGACCGCAAGATTAATAATCTCAACTAAAGCTCTTTGATCTTCATTAACTAAATAATAAAAGGCGTTCGGAATGTTGGGCCCTTTAATCAAATTAATTACCAAATTTTGGCGGAACGTTTCGCGTATCTTGTTTCTCAAAATTTGTCGAATATCGAGCACAGCAACAATATCGTCATTCAATACACCATCAATCGCATCGTGCAACGAAGCGTAATTAATGATGCTCATTTGCGAGTAAGCTTCTTTCAAATCATCTTGAATGCTCCACCCTTTAAGCAAACCAATTCGACTTTGCTTTACTTGCTCTAGGGTATTGATGTGTTGATTTGCCTTTTTAGTCAGAAAAGCAAACTTAGCGTGATATAGAGGTTTACCAACCACACCAATACTAGAAAGATCGTCTTGAGCGGCAATGGAGTGAAGAATGTCAATATTGCCGCGACCAAAGTCTTTCACTAACTCATCCCAGCTACGGCCATTCACAAACTTAAATTTTAAGCCTGTCATTTCCGATACCATCTTGAATAAATCTATTGCGAATCCATTTGGACGCCCACCCACGGCAAAGTCGACCGGGCCCCAGTTATTTTGGTTTGACACTGTTAGTTCCGGAGCTTGCTCAACTAACATTCGCTGCTCATCGGTCAAATTAACTGGTGAGACTAGCGGTAATCGCCCTTCAATATCCACCATCTTATTCGTTGCAATCAATTGCCCATTTTCTTGATAGATAAAGGCTTCAGCCTCTGAGGTCTTCTTATTCTTAACAAATCGATTAGTCAATTGCGCTTCTAAAGAGGAAAGAAGGATATCCACACCCACCACAGTTTTTGAACCCGGCACTTTGATCGAAAAAGTTTCACCTGAGACTTTTAGCGTATTAAACAAGTAAGGCGATGTGTTGTAAGTTTCATCATATTCAGCATTTTCAAACCAACTGCGCTGGGTGGGGATAAAATTACTGAACTCATTTGAAATATGTCGTGAAATAAAATTCTCATCGTAATAAATACTCACCTTACTACGTTCTCGATTTACTCCGCGGTGAACTATGAGCAACCACTTATCGCCGGGTTTTGCCTGCACACGTGAACGAATTTCCTTAGAAGAAAGATTAATCAGTTGGAAGAAATCGTTATTTTCTTTAGCCACAAAAATACTGTGGATGCTAGGTTCTCTCACTAGCAATTGAGACAAAGGGACAATGACACTCTCTTCCGGTGTATCCACGCCGATCAGAGATACCAATTGCGCGCCTCTCCGCGTTACGTTGTCAGCTAAATTTTGAAGACTAGATAAGTGGCTGGATACGCCAGTTGCAATAGTTTGATATTGAGTAAGGGTGTGTTGTAGCTCTGTTTTTTTCGCAAAATGGTATTGCAAGAGGATAGCAACACTGGCCGTCACGAGAGTGCAAAAGACAAACATCCCCCCTAACACTGTCCTTAACGATATACGCGTGTATTTTTTCTTCATTTTTATTGGAACAACTCAGTGCCTTAATATTTCAACTTACTACAGTATCGTTTAAGAATAACTTTGAAGCCAATGATAAGTATCCCCATTACATCAATAAAAGCTCCTTCGTAATGGGGCACCTATATCCTAACAACCTAGAAAATTGCCAACAATGGAAACAAGTCTTTCTGCTTCTATTAATTTGAGTATCGTGAATATTGATACTCAAGAACTAATTTTAGGTCGTATTAACTCTAAAATTATCAGTAGCTAAGTCATAAACGAATAAAAAGGCTGAGCAGATTATCTGACTCAGCCTTTTTACTTTTCAAAACTAGATCATTTATCGCCATTGAGCATACCGAAGAAGATCTGTCTCGACTCTGGCGTGTTGTCTCTGTGCGTTTCGTATTTTACATACGTATTTGCATCAACAGCTTTTGATAGTTTGATGCTCCATAGTGCTTTCATTTGATTAGGTACAATTGAATATCGGACATCGATAATGCGTAGAGCGTCTGTTGGATCCTGAGCAATATAACCATTCGAGAACCAACGGAAGCGTTCAATGTCTTTTGCTTGCTGTGAATTAGGATCGAGCCACGGGAAATCCTGACTCACATTCAGTTTCGCAATAGAGTCTCCAGGATAAGTTTTAACGGAGGTGCCGACTCGAACAGCATCTACGTAGTATCGAGATTCTGTTTCGTACACCACTTTCCACACTAAGATATTCGCAAAGCTCGGCTTGGCTTCTAACCGAATAGGAGTATGTTGGCGTTCTTGCGCTAATTGCCATCCTATCGCTTCTGCTCTATCCCTTTGTATCATGCCTAACGTCGGATAAATCAAAGCCCACAGAAACGCAATACGCGCTAACCAAGGGGCTCGCTTCCATGTCGCCAACACCAACAATATTAAGATAGGAATGGTATAGACAGGGTCGATAATCGAAATGGTATTCCAAGCATAACGTTCGTTGGTGAACGGCCAGAACAGTTGAGTGCCATAAGTGGTACAAGCATCTAACAGTGCATGAGTACCGTATCCCAATGCACAAAACAGCCAATTTTGTTTAAAAGAAAGCCCACATCTTTTTGCAATCAGATGATGTAGAACCAAGGCACAGATCAAACTGCCAATGGGAATAAAGAACAGTGAGTGGGTAAATTGTCGATGAAATTCCAAAGCCAATAAAGGGTCACTTTGAGACTTAATCAATGCATCTAAATCTGGTGCCAACCCGGAGAGCAAACCTAATACCCCAGCAACAACCAAATGTTGTTTTTTACTCGCCGATTGTGACAAAGAAGCGCCTAGCACGCCCTGCGTTAACGGATCCATAAATCACCCACTTTTAGCATTCCCTTGAACTGAACAAGTACATTTAGCTATAGCAGTGGATTGTCATAACCAAATGATTTTATCAATATACTCATGTACATAGCTGTATAAGCATAGACCGATAAACAAAAAAAGAGCAGTTATGAAAATGCCCTTTTCTCATTATTGGTGGTTGATCAATTTATTCGGTTTTGCTCTATATATTGATACTTGAACGATCTTCAATTAACGAGCCACCATACTTGCCGCGATAACAACCAACAGTACTGAGAAGATCTTCTTGATGGTTGGAACGGGTAAATGGTTTGTTGCTTTTGCACCTAAAGGTGCGGTGAACCAAGACGTGCACACAATACCCAGCAGCGCAGGCAGATAAACAAAGCCAGCAAAACCGTCGGTTAGCGCAAAGTGGCTGCTGCCCGATGCGATGTAGCCGATTGAGCCAAATAGCGCGATCACAATGCCACACGCAGACGCACAACCGATCGCCTTTTTCATATCGACCGAAAAGAACGTTAATAGCGGGACCAGCAATGCACCGCCACCAATCCCTATCATTGCAGACAAGCCGCCAGTAATGGTCGTCAGAACCGTTAATACACCTTTATTCGGTAGCTTTCGTTCCTTAGGTGCGTCATTTTTGCTGCTTAAGAACATCTTGATCGCAATAAGAACCACGCTCACGGCAAACACAATACGAACAACTTTCTCGGGCAACAGAGCCGCCATAAAACCACTAATCAGTGCGCCCAGAGCAACACCAAGCATGATCCAAGGCGCAATATTCCAAGGCACATTTCCATTCTTATGATGAGCTAGCGCAGAAGAAGTTGAAGTAAATAGAATCGAGGCCAGCGAAGTGGCAATTGCAGCAACAACAACTTGGTCGGACGGTAGAACGTCTAAATACAGTAAAATGCTGCTTAGCACCGGCACAATGATCAGCCCTCCGCCAATGCCTAACAAACCGGCTAGAAACCCAACACCACTGCCTAATAACGCACAGTAGAAAATCAACAACAGCAATTCACTCATTTCATCCATCTCTTAATTAAATTAATTGTCTTAAATAACACACAATTAATGTGGTTATATTTCCATCAAGATAATTAATATAACTGACACCAGCTTTGATTTTCAAACAGATAGATCATGAATATTCCTCATGTTGATTGTGAAGTATTACCATTGTTAATCCTCCCACCTTCCAAGTATAAAAATATTAAGCGATTAACTTAATGCGACATATTTAAAGAATATAGCCAGCACTCTTAATATGGTCACAAGCGAAAATAACGCACTGATATAAAAGACCGAGAGAAAGTCAGACAACGAATTGGGAAGTCAGAACAGTATGAATAACGAATTTAATTTTACGATTAAGAGCATCAGCCTCGACGAAAACTACACACCCGCAGACAGTACACGTATCACAACAAACTTTGCTAACTTGGCTCGCGGTGAAAGCCGCCAAGCGAACTTACGTAACGCTTTACAGATGATTGATAATAGCTTCAATGCCTTAGCTCATTGGGATAACCCTAAGGGCGACCGCTACTCTGTTGAGCTTGAAATCATTTCTGTTGATATGGACATTGAAAGCAACGGCGAAGCATTCCCTTCAATTGAAGTGCTAAAAACCAATATTCTGGACCACAAAACGAATGAGCGCATTGAAGGTATTATCGGGAATAACTTCTCTTCTTATGTTCGAGATTATGATTTCAGCGTATTACTTTTAGATCACAATAAAGGCCAAGATAAATTCAGTATTCCAGCCGATTTTGGTGATTTGCACGGCAAGCTGTTTAAATATTTCGTTAACTCTCAAGCGTACAAAGAGAACTTTAAGAAACCACCTGTTATTTGTTTGAGTGTTTCAGATAATAAAACCTATTACCGAACTGAAAATCAACACCCTGTATTAGGCTTTGAATACCAACCTAACGAGTCTTCTTTAACTGAACAATATTTCAAGAAGATGGGATTACAGGTTCGTTATTTCATGCCGCCAAATAGTGTTGCTCCTCTGGCTTTCTATTTCTTTGGTGATCTGCTGAACGATTACTCTAACCTAGAGCTTATAAGCACCATCAGTACCATGGGTACGTTCCAGAAAATCTACCGCCCTGAAATCTACAACGCGAATGCTGTTGCAGGTAACTGTTACCAACCAAACTTGAAAAACTTGGATCACTCACTGACTCAAATCGTGTATGACCGTGAAGAACGAAGCAAGCTAGCTGTTGAACAAGGTAAGTTCGCAGAAGAAAACTTCATTAAGCCATACCAGTCGGTACTAGAAAACTGGTCTGCCAACTACGCGCTGTAATCGTTCGATTTTACTCGCAATAGGAAACATACGCTCCACTTTTGGAATCTAAGGACAGGCAGAATTATTATGAAAACACTATTACCGACTTCAACAGCAGGCAGCTTGCCTAAGCCGTCTTGGCTAGCACAGCCAGAAACACTTTGGTCTCCATGGAAACTGGAAGGCGATGAACTCACAGACGGCAAACAAGATGCGCTGCGTGTGTCTCTGCATGAACAACAGCAAGCAGGCATCGATATCGTGAGTGATGGCGAACAAACCCGCCAACACTTTGTAACGACCTTCATTGAACACTTGAATGGTGTTGATTTTGAAAAGCGTGAAACCGTTAAGATCCGAGATCGTTATGATGCAAGTGTACCGACAGTGGTTGGCCCAGTTTCTCGTCAGAAATCCGTGTTTGTTGAAGATGCGAAATTCTTACGTCAGCAAACCGACCAACCGATCAAATGGGCTCTGCCGGGTCCTATGACCATGATAGATACACTTTACGATGCACATTACCAAAGCCGTGAAAAACTGGCGTGGGAATTTGCAAAGATCCTCAACGAAGAAGCCAAAGAATTAGAAGCTGCAGGCGTTGATATTATTCAGTTCGATGAGCCTGCATTTAACGTGTTCTTTGATGAAGTGAATGATTGGGGTATCGCTTGTTTAGAAAGGGCCATTGAAGGGCTTAAATGCGAAACCGCAGTACACATTTGCTATGGCTACGGAATCAAAGCAAACACAGATTGGAAGAAGACATTAGGCACTGAGTGGCGCCAATACGAAGAGGTATTTCCTAAGCTGCAGCAATCAAATATCGATATTATCTCTTTAGAGTGTCACAACTCTCATGTACCTCTTGAGCTGCTTGAACTAGTGCGAGGCAAGAAAGTCATGGTCGGTGCGATCGATGTTGCAACCGATTCGATTGAAACACCGGAAGAAGTAGCGAGCACTCTAAGAGAAACACTTAAGTATGTTGATGCAGACAAGCTCTACCCTTGCACCAACTGTGGCATGGCTCCCCTAACTCGCGAAATTGCCTCAGCGAAGCTCAATGCGCTAAGTGCTGGCGCAGAGATAGTTCGTAAAGAGCTTTCAGCTTAACGACTAATCTAAATAGAAAAGCTAAATCTTGAAGCCTAAGTATCGAATGGTGCTTAGGCTTCTGTATTCTTCTCAACTGCCACTCTCCATTTATCTAATCTCTTATCTATCAAACTCTTATCTATCTAAGAAGGTAGCCATCTTCTTCAGAGTAATTAGTGCCTTATCCAGCTCGTCTCTTTCAATGCCTTCTGCGCCACTTTCTGCCCATACTTCCTGTTTTTTATCTAATAGCGAATACGCTTCCTTGCCCTTTTCAGTCATGTTAACCAACTTTGCTTTTTTGTGATTCGGGTTATCAAGCCAAGTTAGCAGGCCATCTTTCACCATGATGTCGGTAACACGCTGTGTCGCTTGTCTGCTTTGCCCCATAATACGAGCAATTTGAGAAACCGTGACCAGCTCATCGGACTTTTCGATCGCCCCCATCACTTTCCATCTGGCACTGCTTAACCCGAATTCTTCGGTTAATTTGTCACCCTCAGCATTCAATAGACCACTGACCTTAAAGATCTCTAGTGCGATCTTTGTGAAAACTTCTCCATTCGTATCCATAACACTCACTTTGACAATATGCTGTCATTAAATTAGACTCAAACCAAATTGACAACATGTTACCAAAATAAAGGCGCAAATGATATGAAACCAATAATTCACAGAATAGCGGCATTAACAGCAACACTGTGTGTCGCTACATTCTTTACCAGCACACTACTTGTAGAGCTGTTTGGTACTTTGGAATCAGTGAAACTAGTCAAATCGATGATCGTTTTTCCGGGCTTGTTTGTTCTTGTCCCTGCCATTGCTATCACTGGTGCGACCGGTGCATCTATGGCAAAACAACGTAAAGGGAAAATAGTTGAACGTAAAAGTAAACGCATGCCAATTATCGCGTTCAACGGGATCGTTATTTTGATTCCAGCCGCGTACTTTTTGAATCAATGGGCAAGTTTAGGAGAGTTCGACTCAGTGTTTTATGGTGTTCAGGTTTTAGAACTGATAGCTGGTGCGACCAATCTAACACTGATGTCTTTGAATATTATGGACGGCAGAAAGTTTCGTCCAAAGAAAGTAAAGCAAGGCTAAGCTCATCGATTTTAAGCAAACAGATGAGCTTTATTGTCAGCAGCTTACCAAGTTTTATCTAAATCTTGAGCGTATAAGGAGATCGCTCGTTGGTACTCTTTGATCGCCTCACTATTGGTCGTAGAAACCAGCAACTCAAGCAACAGAGACGTCGCCTCTTTATGTCGACCTAAGTTGTACAAACACATTGCGTAGAACGGCTGAACTTCAAGGGAATCAGGATACTCAGACATAGTCTGTTCGAAATAGCTTAAAGCCTCAGTATACTGACCTAGGCTTCGGTAAGTGCTTGCTAAGCCAAACAACGCATCAAAGCGCTCTACCGAAGAAAGCCTCCCTTGCAAAGACAAAACATAATGCTCAATCGCCTGCTGTTCTTGACCTTGGTTGTCGTAAGACCAAGCTATCTGCAAGTGCGCCTTTGCTGCATAGTTTTCATCAGTGAGTAGCGTTGCCAGTAAGTCACGCGACGCTTGGTACTTTTCTTCTTTTCGCAACTCGATGGCTTGTTTGATAATGGTGTCCATAACTCTCCTTGACGCTTAAGCGCTGTGCTATGCGTTCATTTCTTCGAACATCTGTTTGTAAGACTGAGTTTGCAGTGCCGATTCAGTCAACCCAAATTTATTGGCTAACAACTCAAGATCACTTTTATACACAGACAACTTAGATTCATCGTCCGTCATAATTGCAAATTCGGCAAAATCACCGATACCCGCAAGACAATCGACCGTGATATGGAATTCTCCAACAAAGTAGATACTGCGAGTTTTCTGCGCTTTAAGAATCACTTCGTATCCCAAGTTCTCTAGCATACTCTTAGCATTCGACGCGTCGGTGATATTTGTCGCTTCACATCGGTCAGACTCTGGGCCTTTTACGATCCATAGCTTAATTCCTGAGGGCTCCATAGTGCGAATACACAAGCTTTTGTTCTGAGCCTGTAAGCTTCTATCAGGGCTATCGAAATACCAATCACATTCCTGATTGTCTTGCAGCATTACTTGATGAGGCATTAGGCTCAAAGTTTTCAAGAACTCAGACTTAGAACTAAGTCGATACTTCAGCTCAACCTCATATTTGCCTTTGAAATGGTCGTTGGTCATAAATTAGCTCGATGCAAAAAAGGCGATACTAGCACACGAACTAAATCTGAAATACAAACTGACGCACAACACAAACTAAAGCAATAGAACTATCTTCGACACGCTAACACACGGGTCCACTCTTCTTTGTTCATTGCGCCTTTCGGAAGGTAGATGTTACGTTTTTGCATCGCACCTTTTGTGTAGGAAAGCTTGATAAATGAGCCAATACCAAAAGGAAGAATACTTCCCTGTAACTTGATATCGCAAGCGTAGCCGTCGAAAAGAACATAACCGTTGGAGATTTCGAATGAAATGTTGTGGAGCTTCCACCAAAGCCCTACCGTCTTTATCGCTACAGCAACAGGGAATATCAACCCAGTGGTCCGCAAGGTTTGATTATCCCCGCCGGATAACCAATACACCAGCGCCACTAGAGCAGCTACGAATAACAACTCGAAAAATGCATACTTAATATAATTCAACTTGATACGGCTGTTCATAGATTTCTCGCGATCATGAAGGTGATTAGAGGTGTGACCGTTACGTTTATATTGATATGTCTGCTTAGAGTGCTGCCGTTATTTCAATTTCAACCTTTAAATCAGGGTGAATCAATTTAGATACCTCGACTAGAGAACAAGCTGGAAGATACTCTCCATAAAAGTCGAACAATAATTCTCGAAGACTGCCTAGTTCAGACATATCACAGATAAAGATCGTCAGCTTAATAAGATCACTGACTGCTCGCTGTTCATGCTCTAGTATTTGCTTGATCTGACTAAGTATCTCGTTCGTCTGCTCACCAATTCCTTGATCCTGTGAACTTGTGCCGTAAGCAGTCAAACCAGAGACATAGAGCGTACCGTTGTGCTTTGTCGCGTGAACATAAGGCCCAGCAATTGATGGCAAGCCTTGATAATTTATACGTTCAACCATTTCGTTTCCTTTATAGTCCAGTTAATTGCAGCTCCATTTCAACAAGCCCCTTCACTTCAGAAATTTTTGTAAAACCTTTTGATTGGTAAAGCTTAATCGCAGGGTTCTCACTGAATACACGCAGCACTAACTGATTCGATGCCTGACTGCTCGCATGTGCAATCACTAAATCCAAACACTTAGAGCCAAAACCTTTACCTTGGTATTCGGCTAATATCTGTAAATCTCGAAGGAACGTGATGTCACTGGTATAACTAAAGCGGACAACACCAATACGCATATCACCTACATAAACTTCATAGTTATCTAACTCGTCCCAACTGCGTAAAAACTGCTCATGACCCCAAACGATCCCGCGCGTATCGTAGTAAGGCGCCATATTCGTTTTGGTGATCGATTCAGCGAACTTAGGGTCTGAACCTTTGACCAACTTTACTTCCATATTGTGTCCTTTGTTTTCAAGTTGCTTCCTAATACAGCATCAAAAAATGTTATAAGTATTGAATCAAGAACGTTAAGAGGATTTAAGGGGAATATCCGCATCTAAAGCCTTTTCCAACCACATTGAACTGATGTATTTGCCATTTTTCTTTGCATATTCATTGAACACACCAACTTCTCGAAAGCCAAAATGCTTATGTAGTGCGATCGATGCCTCATTGGGTAATGCCACACCGGAAAGGACGCGATGAACACCGAAATCAATGATTGATGCGAAGAGCTGAGAATACAACTTAGAGCCTATCCCTTTACCTTTTGCATCTTCAGCTAAATAAATTGTGACTTCGGCTGTATCTTCAAATGCTGATGTTGCTCTGTACGGTTGAGAGCATGCGAAACCAAGTAGCGAGTCGTTTTCGGTTGCGACATAACGTTGATATTTACTATCACTCGAAAATTGAGAGAACCATTGCTGTCGATTTTCCAACGAAAACTTCTCTTCTTCAAAGCGCGCGTTAGTATTCTCAATATAGAAATTGAAGATGCAAGTAATTGCGGCTATATCGGACAACTCTGCAGTTCTAATTTTCATTTAATACCCTTTCGGTTCTCACTGATTCGCGATTAGGACTTAGCATCGACCTTTTCTATAAACCAAGCTCCTTGGCACGGGCCATTGGTTAAATACCAACGACCATCAAACCGCATGTCGCTGCCTGTTGCTGAAAAGCGATAGTCCCACTGGCGATGTTTCGCATATAACCGTAATTCACCGCTTTCTGAAACCCAACCCTCTAATGCTGTTCCGTTGTAGGTAAGCCTCAAAGTGGCTTTACCTTCACGAATGTATCCTGTGATGGTTGTTCGCTCACACATATTATTGCCTGTGGTGTTAACACGGCGACCTAGCCACTCACCGTCAAAGTCAGTAGATGGTACAAATTGAGGGCGATTCGGCAGTTTAGGAAATGACTCAGAATTACTGGACCCGAACCATTGAAGTTCGCGGCCAACGAGGAAGAAGACAACACAGCCAATTGATACAGCGATGACAAATCCCTTTTTCATAATCTAGTCGCCTTCTTAAAAAACTAGAAGCACCCTAACATAATGAAAAATAATAAGTTAACCGAGATGATATCAACTTTGATGTATACCACAAATTGCATTCAAATGTTGAATATAGAGAAAGCGGCATCGCACGAGAATACCGCGCATTGGGAATCAATTATGTTCAGTTCCGAAAGCTCTGAACAGAAAAACTAACCTTCCAAGGCATTACGCCAATATTGCACCGTTTTATCAGAGACAGAACCCGTATCATTGGCCGCTGTGATCAAGAAGTCACATAAGTTGGTTGCAACCTCTTCATTGCCTAACAAGTATAAACTGCGAATGGCTCGCGTTAGTCGAAGCTGGTTATGGTCGTGATTCTTCAACCATACATGGTTGGCTGGGCTAAGTGGCAACAATGACGATATCTCACTTCCATCTCGCTGCATTCCCCAAAACTCAAGCATCAGGTCAAGCACTTGTAGATGAGCTGTGCGCAGATCTTCTGAGTTAGCAAAAATCGCCCTGTCTTCTTGAGTCACCAACGGTGCATGTTGATTAAACTTAGTCCCTTCACGATTGGGAAAAACACTTGAATATACTTATGGTCGTGCTCCAACCAAAAGTGATTATAAGCTAACAACCGTTCAATATTACGACCAAATTTGTCTGGCACTTCACCAGAGATAAAGCGAGCGATCTCACTCATTTAAAATCCTACCGACTATAGTTTTTGCTTGCGGGTTTCCGCTAAATACTGGGAGGTACGATTAACAACCTCCCAATAACCTACTCTCCGATTAGAGAGGCTTATTCTGATTTATAACCAAACCGAGCCAAGTAATGCCAAACCTTCTTTACGTCTTGTTGGTCATAACCTTGCTCTGTCACGGCTAGCCCCAGTATTTTCGCATTGATCTTGCCGTTCACCGCTAACTTTTTTGCGAGTTCGATAAACGACTGGCCGCGATAATCTGGGTAGCGACTCATCTCTTCTAGGCTTAACTCGTATCCATTGTGCCACTTTATCGGAACGCCCAATTTCACCGCGTGTTCTTCAATAATCGTCGAGCGGTAAATAGGGTCTAATACAAGGCATTCAATATCGCCTTTCAGAGAGATAACCCCATGAACATGCGCCTCGATATAATCATCAAGCAAATCGACATCCGATGACGATGCCTTATCAATCAGCACTTTTACGCGATTAGAAACTGCGAAGTCTTCTGGCTCAAAGAAACTGTCTGGATAGCAGAACGTAGTTCGTTCCAAGGTCTCCGCTTTCAGTTGGAAATAACAAGATCCAAAACGAGGTGACGCACCTGTTTCGTAATTTCGGTAGTTCAGTGCACCATACTTCGGCCTAAGCGTGTTCGGAGCATCATCATACGCGCCGTCGAACACGCGCTTTTCCCAATGCCAACGATCACCACCGGGATAAGCCGTCATACCACCATTGCTGGTGCCCGTTTCAAATTGAGACTTCAAACAACCATCTTCAGCAATCGCTTCGAGCAAAGGTTTATTGCCAGACGTATAACGATCGGGATGGAAGTTGATCGTCACCGAGCAATTCGTTAAACAATCAGTACCTTGTGATTTCAATCGGATGTTTTCGATTGCTTGCTCTACTGCGTTGTCAGCCATGAAATCTCTTGTTTTCGAGAAAGAATACTGCGCCGACTAAACAAATGGTACGACACAGACAATAAACTTAACCTATTAAGATATGAACACAAAGTTCAACTTAGACAAGATATGCAGACAGCGGCAAATGACCTACTGCTCCTCTGGGGATGAAGCTTCCGCGCTAACCCGAAATTCCGCTTGGCTAAGCTTCTCTTTCGCTAAAGCCTCTTGCTGCTCTATGAAGCTAAAGAAGTTGCTCTCGCTAATGAACGGGTTATTCGAATCATCGACATTTCGTTTCTCACGATTAGCGAATAAATGATTCTTATGTGGATGGTTAGACAAATTCACACTCACTACAGGCGGCTGCAAAGCGATCTCTCGGACTCTGTCCATGCTCTCGAAGAACTGCTTCGCTAGCTTTGGATCTCGTGCATTTATACTGTGTCCGCCAACAACAAATGCGCGATACGATATACCCTTGTCCTTCACCATAAGATCTATTGAATAGTCCCCTTCCGTGTGGCCGGGTGTAAGGTAAAACTTAAACTCGTCTTCACCAACGCTAAGGCTGCTACTGTCTTGCACAAATAACTCTACTTGGGGAGGCAAAAAGGTATTCTTACCGCTGCTTTTATTGGCTTGAGCAATGGCTAATTCGTAGCCCTTCTGCGTCATCACAACTTTTGAGCCATATTCAGACTGAAGATATTGCGCTCCACCAGCATGATCAGAATGGCCGTGAGTGACCAAAATATGCGTGATTGCCTTATCTTGTAATCCAAGCTTTTCTAGATTAATTGGTATCCATAGCGAATAAGGGAAATCGAGTGTATCAATCAGAACTAATCCCTTTGAAGTCTCTACCGCATAAGACGACACCCACCTATCACCAACGTAATAAACATTATCTAACATTTGGAAAGGTTCAACATAGCCATTTTTAATCGACATTTCCGGAACGTTTTCAGATGGTATTACACTCGTCGAAACCAGTAAAATTAAGCCAATAAATAGCTTTTTCATGTCCCCTCCTAGATTGCTGACGTTGCATAATTTTAGCTGCAACACCTTAATTAAATTAACCTTTCTAATAAACGACACTGATACTCTGCGACACATTTTAGCTCAGCAGTATGTGCAGGGAATTGTTCGTGAAGAAAACACAATGCATCCGCTAGGGTTATCTGGTGCAGATTCGACGTATACTTAAAAACTAATCGGTGGACATTGTTATAGAACTCATCTGAATTATCTGAGCTTTGACACTGCGCTAAGATAGCTTGATCAATCTCATCGTCTGGATCTTCTAATGGGCTATTGGCCTGTCGATAGAGATTAAAAAGCATTGCGTCATATTGCTCCTTCGACAGCTCTTCCTTGCAACGCAATATCCACGTAAGCGTAATGAGGTTGTGCCCAAAGAAACCAAACTGTTTTAAGCATGCTAGTACTACGCTCTTCAGCTCTACGACTTCACTTGTATCAATGCTTTGGTCGCCATCAGAACGGGTCGATGTGACAAATTCAGTGAAGCGGTTAAGGAACGCTGGAATCTGAGACGGCTCTAACTCACGGTAAACACGATTAAGCGCCAATAAGATAGTCACATTGTGGGAAAGATATTCACTTATTTGAGAAGCCTGCGAAACGTAATGCGAGAAGATATCTTGAAAGCCCTTATTCTCATGCCACTGCATTAAAGCAACATACGCCGCTGGGTATACCCCACTTTCCAATATCCTATGAATACGAAAATCCGTAAACTTTGGCGCTAGCACCGTTGCAGAATACTCGCCTAAAACCTCAATCTCGGTTTGGTTTATTAGCTCACTCGTTTTAAGCCAGACATTGTCTGATTTCGCGAAATACCCATTTAGATAATTCGCAGACAAATAAGCTTTTAGAGAATGAGGTTGATGGATGCTAGCACTGCTATAAAGTGCCTTTTCCAATAGTTGGTCGCTTGTCATGTTTCCTCCATGAAACTGACGTCCGGTGGGAGAATCAATACTGCTCCACACCGAACGTCCACATACACATCATATGCTTATCGTAATGTACGGAAAAATGCCATGTATTACGATTCAAGCAAAAGAAATTTGTA
Source organism: Vibrio sp. 070316B (assembly GCF_013114115.1). Taxonomy (NCBI): domain Bacteria; kingdom Pseudomonadati; phylum Pseudomonadota; class Gammaproteobacteria; order Vibrionales; family Vibrionaceae; genus Vibrio; species Vibrio sp. 070316B. The sequence goes on from NZ_VTYC01000008.1 coordinate 30,890, forward strand.
TCAGCGACTCACTTCATCAGCCTATTCGAGAGCAACTTGGTTTTTACTTGATACGAGCAAATAGCCGATAAGAGGTCATATTCTAGGCTTCAGTTATAGCTGCTCCATATCAGGTCTAACAGTGATCTAGAAATTAATCACTTGCTGCTATGCTCGTCCATAAAAGGAGTCAGTTTTTCAACTAGCAAATGTTGCTTATTTTGAGCTTCAGCCATACCAATCTGCGCTCCAAGCTTTGTAAGCTCCGGCGACTGTTGAATAAGTTTCTTTCCAATAGGTGTACCATAAAAATCTATTATCTGTTTCATTTCTGACATCGTGAATTGTCTTGAATAAAGGTTCGCTATTTCAGTTCGCATTTTTACTCGATCAATATCGTTGTCAAACCAGTCCCTGTAAATCCCTTTAAGCTCTTCTGTCTCTTGAGCGTTCAGCTTGAGTTTATTAGCTAACTGATTAACGATTGGCAACATAGCCTCAAAGCCACCTAACATTTGCTTATCAACTTCCATTACAGTCAACAACTCTTGAGCCGTTTCAAACTCTACTGTTTCATTGGCTTGAGCAACTGAAAAAATTGAAATCGATAAAAATAAACTAACTACCTTAAACATTGGATTCCCTTTAATTTTGTAGAACTTAATTCTGTAAATTTATTATTAGTTATTGGAGTAAATGATCCATTATCCATTATACCCGGTAAAAATGTTACTTTAATTAGCATTTATAACAAGGGGTTATGCAAAAACAGCTTAAATTTGCAATTCAAATCGAAGGTAACCCTACCAACGCAAGGCTTAATTACAAATAAGTCATTTAATTTTGCGATGCATATTTTAATTACTATATTAACAATAATAATAGCTACAAGTATTATTGTTAATAATGCAATTAAGAAAACCGGATCAACAGGTTAAAAAATCAACACGATTGAAACAAGTTAAGGTTTAATAACATCTTTCACTTCATATAATTACCATTAAAATAGAAACACCAACATTAAAAACAATTAAATCAATAATTATTTTTGTAAATTATGAATTACATACTCTAAAATTTAATCTCTAATAAAAACTTGTCATAAACCGAAATGCTCTTCCAATCTTGATTCGTAACACATGGCATTACTGTGTTGCATATAGACTTCCTATTTAGCCGTTGGGAAGAAGGAGTTTATATAAAATCAGGAACAAGAAATGAACCAACAACGTCAACTAAGCTGGAAAATAGCAGCTATTCTAGGTACATCTTTTGGCTTTAATGCACACGCTGCTGAAATGGTCACCATCGAGAATGATAGCCTACTCCAACAAAGCCTCATTGCTCAATCAAAGAGCATTGCACCGCTAGAGCTAGGTTTTTCTGAAGTTAAACGGGTGGTACTGCCCAATGGAAAAACCAAAGTACGCTACCAACAAACCCACTTTGGTCTACCCGTCTTTAATACCTCCGTTGTCGCCACCCTATCCAAAAACCAACCCTCCCAAGTATTTGGTTCAATGGCGCAAGGGATCAGCGATGATCTATCACACATCGCGCCTAAATTGAATCAGGAGCAAGCCATCGAAGCTGCATTGTACTCCCACCGCTCGTTTACCGTCGGCAAAAAGTCGATTGAAAACAAAAATGCGAAGTTAGTTGTCAGGCTCGATGAGAACCAAACCGCGCAGGTAGTGTATTTGGTCGATTTTTTTGTCGCGTCCAATTACCCAGAACGTCCTTTCTTCTTTATTGATGCCATGACGGGGGAAGTACTTCAAAAATGGAACGGATTAAATCACGCCAAAGCCTTGGGAACTGGACCTGGTGGTAATACCAAAACCAATCGATATGAATATGGTACTGACTTTCCAGGATTCTCGATTGATAAAACCGGGACCACATGTACGTTAGAGAACGACGCAGTGAAAACGGTCGACTTGAATAACAGAACTTCTGGTAGTTCAGCCTACAGTTACAACTGTAGCGATGACAGCAACTACACAGATCATAAATACGTGAATGGCGCCTACTCTCCCCTTAACGATGCGCATTATTTCGGAAACGTCGTCTTTGATATGTACAAAGAGTGGATGAACACATCGCCTTTATCATTCCAACTCACTATGCGTGTTCACTACAGTACCGATTATGAGAATGCCTTCTGGAATGGTTCATCCATGACTTTTGGTGACGGTAAAAATACCTTCTACCCATTAGTCGACATCAACGTCAGTGCGCATGAGGTGAGCCATGGTTTCACCGAACAAAACTCCGGGTTGGTCTACAGAAACATGTCAGGCGGCATAAACGAGGCCTTCTCCGACATCGCAGGCGAAGCGGCTGAATACTATCTGCGTGGAAATGTGGATTGGATTGTCGGTAGCGATATCTTCAAATCGGAAGGTGGCTTGCGTTACTTTGATCAACCATCAAAAGATGGTCGTTCAATCGATCACGCCTCTGATTACTACGATGGTTTGAATGTTCACTTGTCGAGCGGTGTTTATAACCGAGCATTTTACCTTTTAGCTAACAAATCAGGCTGGGATGTACGCAAAGGTTTTGAAATCTTTACCGTCGCCAACCAACTGTATTGGACAGCCAACAGTACCTTTGATGCCGGTGCATGTGGCGTAGCCAAAGCGGCTGCAGATCTGGGTTATACGGTTGCCGACGTGGAAGAAGCGTTTAACAGTGTTGGCGTCAATGCAAGCTGCGGCCCTACGGTTCCAGGTGACGATGTACTCACCAAAGGGGCACCTATCTCGAACCTGAGTGGTAACAAATACTCTGAAAGCTTCTACACATTCTCCGTAGATTCTGCATCCAACGTTACGGTCGCAATATCTGGTGGATCTGGCGATGCAGACCTATATGTTAAAGCAGGCAGTAAACCAAGCACCTCAAGCTATGATTGTCGTCCTTATCGTACCGGTAATAATGAGCAATGCAGTGTCAGCGCTCTGCCGGGCGTCACCTATCACGTGTTACTTCGCGGGTACACAAATTACTCTGGAGTGACCTTGCGCCTAGATTAAGCCTATACACCTCGATCGCTGATAAATAGCTAATTGCTTATAGGCTGCTAATACAAAAAAACCTCTGATTACGCTTAGCATGAGCAGAGGTTTTTATTTAGGGTCTTTTGTTTATTAAGAGGCTGTAGCGAAGACATTGAGCATTGGAGATTCAATTACCCACCTTCAATGCCACCCTCTACCCAACTTAGCTTGTCACGCTTACATGAAATCAACTATTTGCGGGGTAAAGTTTAGTCGGACCAAGGAACATAGATTGCTCGCTCGGAGCCAAAACTTGCGGTAAGCCATTGGACTTTTCTGTGCTTCTTACGTAGGTACAATATACTTCTAATACAGGTACATTGGCTGCGCCTGAGTAGGCTGGTTTTTTGACTATACGGTCTACAGATAGTTGAGCTGAAGGTGGTAATAAAAACTCAGCTTGAACAGCAATGGCTGAGTCATTGCTCTTGAACCCCATAAGCTTTGCCATGTTCTCAAACCCTTGCTTCATTTTATTTCTACGACGATGTTCAAAATATAGGGTCTTACTCTTTTCGATTACATCGTTAACGTATTTCTTTTCATAGCTCGCAACACTATTGATAGAGGGATCATTTAAATTCAGAAGCCTAACGGCAGTTTCATCTAAGCGATTAGCGAGGTTGGTACTATTGTAACCACTGAAGGCACTAATATTGACACCTTGAGCCCGACGAATAACAAAATTCAGAATTCCCTCTGTATTTTTGTAAACGGGAAAACAAGCGCCTTCGATAAAACCTTTATGAAAACTACAGGACAAATAACGGCTACTTTTAATGGTTCCGACTGGCCCTTTGGGATTAGCACCGTTGACGATGTCATCCGCATACTTCCACCAAGCTGAATTCTGCGGGTTTGGTATCGTAATTTGACGGTACACAGGAACATCGACATGTGACGTTGAGTGTTGTCTCCACTTTTTGTAAGAATTCCAGACGTCAACCGCACGGGTATCAAGTGCTTTCCCCTTGGTTGTGTACCCAGTCATTCCGGTATTAAGCGCGCTAGAATTAAACGTATAGTAAGAAAGTGCCGTAACCATTTCCATTTGTTCTACCAATGCTTGAGCTTCGGGAGCAGTGACTTTCGATCTAATGCTGTCAGGTAGAGCCCAGTTGTGCCGCATACTTTGCGCCACTTTGAATTGGTTAACAAAGCCTCTCATCATATTTATCCAATCCATTGGATTTCCATTCTGACGGCAATGTGCTCCATATGAGGTCTGAGTGATTTGTAACGCCATTTGGTGCAACGCATCTAGACACTCTTTTTCCACTGCTTCATTGATTTTTAAGTACTTTAGTCGCTTTTCTATATTACCGACTCCGACAGACCTTAATTGTTCGTAACGATATTCATCGTAACCACCAATTTCCATTCTAATTCCTTTATTTAATGGGTGCGTGAAAGTGTGAGTACCTTCTCACTTAGTTCTCCTCAATCGAGTTTTAAATGAAACTAAGATTGATGGTTAAATCTCTCCACGACAAAACGTAGATTAAGTTCTATCGCTTGACAACACCGTTACCCTTAATTGAAAAAGGCGTTCTTTTGAATTCAACTGAGATCTAAAAGTTCGGGCTTTTTACTGGTTGATTTATCAGTTTAAACAAAGATTTGATTAGATAGTTGCGAGAGGATGCGGGAGTCTTCGGCGCGCCGCAAAAAAGCTCGCACAGTCTTCCCACGAGCATTCATCGTTGCTGGTTAAGACACTTTTCGATATCTAAATACCACGAGTCTACGTTCAGAAAATAGACCTATGAGTCATTTTGTATTGCGTCTCCATAGGATAAGCGCAATTACTTTACTTATGCCGCGTTAAGCATAAAGCTCACTAGCTTTACTTCAAATGTCTGCCGCCATCTAAGTGCAAGGTTCTCCCAGTCATATAGTGGCTAGCCAACACGTACTTAATGCCATCTGTTATTTCCTCAAAGCCGGCCTCTGCTGGAATCAATGCTTTCTGCAATGCTTTGGCCTTGTACGCTTCGTCGTCATGTTCATTGAACTTAACCATGGCTGGGGAGATGGTATTCACTTTCACCTTAGGGGCCAGCATCGCTGAAAATGAAAGCGTTAAGTTATTGAGTGCGGCTTTACTGGCGGCATAAGCGATGTGTTTTTTACTACCTTTTTCTGCGACATAGTCACTGATGTGGATGATATCTGAAGTTTGATCTCCAGACATCAATTGGCCTTTGAGTGTTAAATTCACCAGATAAGGTACGGTGGTGTGAATCGTCATCATATCATTCATGATTTGTAACGCGTTTTCGCTGGGGTCTTTCTTACTCTCTGGCTTCCAGTCGGAAGCGTTATGAACGATGGCTCGAAGTGCCTTATATTCTTGACCAACGTAATGAAGGAAGCTCTCTAAACTACTTTGTTGATAGAAGTCGACCTGCTGTAGGTCTGCCCCATTGTCACGTAGCAATTGCAGCTGAGGGTAGTTACTTCGGTATGTGCCAACCACTTTATACCCGTCCGATAAAAGTTGTTGCGCTAAAGCGAAGCCGAGGCGCTTCCCCACCCCGGTTATCAGTATCGTTTCACTCATCGTAAGAACTCAGCTCTAGTTTGAGGGTTAGTTTTGAAGCTGCCACCGAGCGCAGTTGTTGTCGTTTCCGAGTTTGCATCCATAACGCCTCGAGACTTCACGCAGTAGTGAGTGGCTTTTATCGTCACAGCCACATTTTCTGTCTCAACGAGAGTTTGGATCGCGACTAGGATTTGCTGAGTTAGGCGTTCTTGCACTTGAGGACGCTGAGCAAAAAAACGCACGATACGGTTTATTTTAGAAAGCCCAAGAATCTTGGATTTGGGGATATAGGCTACCTGCGCTAAACCATCGATGGTAATGAAGTGATGTTCGCACGTCGAAGTTAAATCTATATCCGAGACCTTAACCATCTCATCAACCGACATTTTATTATCTATCACGCTGACCTTAGGGAAATTATTGTAGTCGAGCCCTGAAAATATCTCGTGAACATACATCTTTGCAATACGATGAGGTGTTTCAGCGAGGCTGTCATCGGTCAAATCCAATCCAAGTGTACTGACCACTTCTGTTAAGAGTCCTTTAATGCGGTTGTACTTTTGGTCATTGTTCATTTCGCTCGATGTCATTGGGGTTTCTAGTCCCTTCCCGAGCAAAGCTTCCCTTACTTTTTCTGCTTCTGTAGTTAACATTGGCCTGCTCCTTTTTCATTAATTTTCGAGTTCAGCTTCATAGGTCAGGGTGAGCGAGACGGAATCAGCGAAACGTAGCGCATGAGGTTTGTCGATTCTCACTTGCGCGTACCGAACCCATGAGTGGTCGATACAAATACCGAGGACGTCGCTGGTTAACTTCTCTAAAAGCAGAAAGCGCCCTGACTCGACGTGATGAATGATTTGTTTGCAGATGTTTTTGTAATTGAGTGCGTTGTCGACGTCGTCAGAGAGACAAAGGTTGTTAGCGGGATAATGAATCTCAGCATTAATAACGATATCTTGCTGTTTAGTCTTCTCTTCTTCATTAAAGCCGATGAAGGTTCTTAGTCTGAGATTTGTAATGGTGATAATGGCGTTGTGATTCATAACAGTGTCCAATCCTTAGGAAGTGAAGTCAGTTACGTGCTTATTTTAAGAAAAGATCAGTAGAGCTCAGGTGATGACGAGTTCATTCCTCATTTAGCCGCTGCGATGGCTGCATGAAACTGAGCTCAAAAGGGATGGGGGCGGTTTTCTGACTCGCTTGGTCGAAGTTGTTCCAGAGCCGCTGAAACGATATGTCTAGAGTGGGATGTCGCTCTTGCGCCGCAACATCGACTAATGGGCGAAGTACAAAAGCGTACTCGGTGATTTCACCTCTAGGCAGCTCTATACCGTCAATGATGCCGGTTTGATTGCCATAAAGAAGAATATCGATGTCCATTGTACGTGAAGCATATTCTTTGGTTTCACGCTTGCGGTCGTTGTCCAGTTCGATTTGATGAAGAACCTGAGAGAGTTCTGTGACAGCGAGGTCACATTCAAACCCCACCACTAGGTTAAGGAAATTGTCGCCTTCAAAACCAACAGGCTCGCAATCGTAAAAATTGGATAGGTGCAGTGGTGCAAAGCGGTCATTTAAAGCTTTGAGAGATTCAGTGACGTGATGTTCTCGGTTGATGTTGCTTCCGATGCTTACATAGACGGTGGCCATATTGTTTCCTTGCTTTTTAAGCAGCCTATACGTCCTAATTGCTATGAAGATCAGCTATACGTCCTTTAATGTCGAATCGATACTTAAAAAAGATTTTGTCGAAAGTTTGCCTACATGCTTTACCACAATAGCATCGTCGCCCCTTTGAAAGAGACGACACGCCAAACAACAAGTATTACCCTCTTAGTTATTCGACTGATACCCAGTCTTCTTGGCTAGCTTTTGCATAGCCTCGGCGAACGTTGTTGTTCCACCTTTAGCCTTCACTTGCACAACCTTGTAACCCATATTTTCTAGCGCTTGGCGCTCTACCAATACTGCTTGGTCGTCTTGCTGGCTACCTTGAACTGGCTGATGAATGTAACATCCTTCTAGTTGACCATCTTCGACCAATTGGTGGTGTTTGAGTGCTTGGATATCAATATTCATAAGTCAGTCTTTTCAGTTAAATTGGAAGTCTATGTGGCAAAAGCCACCAGCATTTTTCATGCTGTCATTTGTACCACAAGGTACTGTATACATGAAGAGCGAGTCGAATGACTAAGACGCCTACTCACACAACTAGGCGTTATCTTATATTTCGGAACTCAAGGTTAAAACTTCGCTGGTGAACAACTCTCTTAGCCATTGGTTGACGATGTCATCATTCCGATTGCTGTGCCAATAAACACTGAGTGAAGGCTTGGTGTACTCAAAAGGGAGCTCTAGAAGCTTAATTTTATCTTTATCAAAATAAGCGTTCGCGACACCTTTGGGGAAGGTGGCTATCCAATCACTGCTGTAGATTGTGTCTGAGAAGTCTGCGATAGAATTGAGCTTTCTTGCCACTTTACGATCCGCAAAAATCGGGCTATGAAATTCAGTTAACTGGTTCACTCGGTAGTTGTCGTGTGTGAGCATGACATGCTTTGCTGAAAGATACTGTTCAAGAGTCACTTGCTCGCTGATCTGAGAGTGATTTTGGCTGCAAACCATGCACAGCTCGTCGCCCCAAATTTCCTGACTCAGCAAGGTTGGATGCGCGTTGGTTAAATCGACCACAAGATCGATCTTCTTTTCTCGAATGTCGGTTGCCATATCTTCTTTGATATTCACGACTTCGATAACGCACTCTGGGGCTTCTTCCTGAATCCTGTCTAGTATTTGAGGCAAGATCACACTACTTGAAATGCTCATCGCCGCAATTCTAAACGTGTAACTGCACTCTTTCGGTTCAAAATCATGCGTTTCAGGCAGTGAGTGAGAGACAAGCTTGTGCGCTTGCTTAAAGATAGGATACAAGTCATTAGCGACTGGTGTCGGCTCAAGCGTGTACGATTTTCTTACGAACAACAGATCACGATATTCATCTCGAAGCTGCTTTAAATGAGCACTGAGGCTAGGCTGAGATATATTGAGCCTTTCTGCTGCGTACGTTAAGTTTCCTTCTTCATATATCGCAATAAAGTAATAGATGAGGTTTAGGTTAAATCGTTTCATTCGGGCTCTTCAGGCAGTCATTTAAATGAATAAACGTAGAAAGTAATTTCGTTTAACTGACTCGTTATTATCCCAACCTAATTCCATACTTCAGTTAGGGTTATGACAGAGCTTTGTTAAAACCTTCTAATAAATATGACTTAACCCACCACCAATATGAACGGTAAATTACAAGAATAACGGCGCTAGTTCTTTGGTTTATATAGAGATATAGGTTTTTCTGATATCTAGTATAGGCGACGCTTTATACTAGAAGATTGATGACTTTGACATAATTATCGGCTCCTTAATATACGTCTATAGAAATAAAGAATGATGAACCGATTTGTAAAACCGATAATTATATCAGCGAGCCTTGTCACCTTATTTGGTTGTGTAGGTAGTAATGCCGTAACGGGTAAATTGATGGAATTCAACGTAAAAGCCGTTGATAACCGCTATGCTCGTGGTGGCTTAAACATGCTTCTTGCCCCTGCCTACGGTATCACGGTTGCTGCCGATTACATTGTGTTTAACTCACTAGAATTCTGGACAGGCAAAAACCCAATCAATAAAAAGCCGCACATTTTTGATACTAAAGTTGATACTTACATCGACATTAACGACCAATTGGACGAAAGCTTGACCGACGCGCCTATCGACCCATTAGCTAGACACGTCATTGATCACAGTGAGATGAAAGTTATCAATCAAGATGAAGTTGCTATCGAACTCACGTACAACGACGGCACACGTGCAACACTAACAGGTCATCGTTTTGGCGATGAAGTCCACTACTCTCTTGATAACCAAGTTATCGCAAAAACCAGTTTAGAAGAGATGCAGATGTACATGGCTTCTGCGAAGCAATCATAAGCTCATCGTGAGTGAGTAAAAATAACTAGCAATCGTCAGTGCTTATAACACGAAAAGGGGTAGCAGAACGCTACCCCTTTTTTTGACTCATCATATTAATCAGACACTTATTAATAAGCAAAATAGTCAGACAGTCGCTTGATATTCAATTGCCTTGTCATATTACCTAACTGCTCTTCTCGCGTGTCTTGAAATTCATCTAGGCGCTGATAAATCGTAAAATAGCGACTTATATTCGCGACATATTTTACTGGTTCTTGGCTTATGTTCTCTCTTGCGACACTCTCAACATGATTAAACCATTTATTTGGGTTATACCCTTGCTGCGCCGCTAATTTTCGCATTCTTCTTATTTTTGCTGGTCCAGCGTTATAGGCAGCTAAGCTAAAGTAAATCTTATCGATGTCAGATATTTCAGGCTTATCAAAGTATCTGTCATGGATAAAGCGTAAATACTTGCTTCCAGCATGAATGTTACTTTCCAAATCGTACACATTATCAATGTCTACATACCAATCCCGAGCCGTATTAGGCATCACCTGCATAATCCCCACAGCACCACGGTGCGATACTTTCGAGTGATCGAGCCCTGATTCTTGAAAAGCCATTGCCAGGAGAATGAACCAGTCGATATCGTACTTCTCACCATAAGAAACAAACAAAGCTTCTAGTTTATCTCTTTGTCGGTTTTGCTGTGGATTAGACGCACGAGTCATCCATGAAACGCTGTCTAAATATCGATTATCAATCACGTTCCCGAGTAACGTGCCCTGCTTCGATTCTTGCAAATAGTGGTCTATTTGGGCTTTCAGTTGAGGGCTATTCTTACGAATGGCCCACGCGATATCTGCGTCTTCTCTAAAGGTGATTCCCTTATGGATCTTAATGTCCTTCTCTAAACTCTCCCACAACTCCAACTTATGGCTATCAACAATGGTTGCTGTGATCTTCTCACTCTTAATCAGTTCGAGGAGTTCAAGGTCTTGCAGGTTCGCGTTGAGCAAATGAATATAAATAGGCTCCATTCCTTCTCTCTCAAACTGCTGATTCAATTTTTGAACGCTACTGATGTAGCTAGAATTCTGCTTAAGCCACACTTCTTTACCTTGTAACTGTGAGATATTGCTAATTGAAGGCTTGGATACGCTTGTGACTAACACTTCATCGATATCGCGGCGAATAGGCATGCTGAAATCCACCAACCTTTGACGCTCTTCGGTTACCGTAAGGTTAGCTACCGCAATATCCCCTCGCCCTTGGTTTAACGCTTCAAGCAATTCGCTTCGTTCTACCGGAATCACCTTGACGCGCAACAGTGGATCACTCAGTTTAAGTGCCTGATCAAAGTAATAGATTTGCTCGGCTAAAATCCCTTTCGGCTTACCGTTTTCAATGTGATAGAAACCGATATCACCTGAGACCAAAACACGTACTACACCTTTCTCTTTCAAAGCCGAGAAATCACCAACATAGGATTCAAGTGCGTTATCTGGCACTTCTAGACTGAAAGCGGACTTAGAAAGAATAGAGATAAAGAGCAATGCTTTCGATAAGCGTGAAGCGCCTTTAATGTTCGTCATATGCAGTATTCCTGTAGCGCCATTTCCAATGCGATAAAGCCAAAAACCTCAGTAATACTTGTGCAATGTAGGAAGTGTTTAACGCGAAGCAATTTAACGAGAGGAAGTCGCCATAACGTTGTTCAGTGAGGAGTGGACTGATCTTAAAAATAACGTAGTGCGCAGATCATCTCATCGCGCTAGTAATTAAGGGAGTCGAATTATACCGAAAACTATCTCTTCCGAAATGCGGCCAAAACTATAGTAGATATAGTGAAATCCTATAACTCTTATTGACGTGTAACCTCTTAATATTATTCCTACCTACCCACATCTGTTCCTAATTCGGTCGTTTAGGAGCCAATTCAAAATCAGTACTGAAAACATACCTTCATTACACAAAACATATAAATAGATAATAATATTATCATTAAACTATTGATTTGTTTATAAAAATCCAAATATCAAGTTTGCATTATATAAATTTTACAACAATCAATAGAACTGAGATCTTGTGCTAAATACCGATACAGAAATCACTAACTAAGTTTTAAACACATTCACCTTATTGATAGGTTAATCCTGTAGGGCAATTGCTCTATTAATGATAAAAATTAAAATAAGGATTATTTATGAGACCATCTTTTAAAATCAGTATGGTACTTGCGACGACAGTAGTTGGCTTTCAGTCTTATGCAAACAATATCGATACACCACACTCTTTTACTGACTCTATTGCTGTTGCAAAGAATGTCGCTGAACAAAAGCAATCACTAGCGTTACAAATAAGTGCTCGCTATATTGACATTGAGTCTTCTCTAAAAAAGCAAATCAGCGAAAAAAGTTTATCGACGCCATTAGACACACTGAACTCGGCTCAACCCTACTCTGCCTTTTCAAGCAAGATGCACAAAGCCGATCTTAGCTATCGTAAGATGAAAGGGATCGACGACTTCAGTGATTCTGTCTTAGAAATTAGGATGGCTGATGAAGCCATGGTTGAAGCCTGGAAAAATGGAGAAAGCCCACTGTTTGCTTACGAACCATCGGGCGATGATTCAAATTGGCAATACATCGAAGCTTACGATGTGTATGGGCAAGTTCATGAATTAGACGTGTACCAAATGCCCGATGTCCCGGTATTTGTAATCGACAGCAATGGTGCCGAAGAGCTCAAGGCTGGGTTGATGACCATGCAAGCTGAAATGCAAAAACAAGGTACAGACACACAACTTAACTCAGGCAGCAACAGTGCTAGCAGCAAGCACGAAGAACCTCAAAAGCAGACGCTATTTAACAGTGATGCGCGCTCTTTAGCTGAATCGGAGCCTGAAGAGTTGAATACCACTCAGTTAACCAAGATTCGCTTAGCCATCGATAGAGAACCGTGGATCTCAGGCAAAGCGGAAATCTACGCTATCGTCACTGGAGTAGATTCAAGTCGTATAGCTCCGCAAATCGACTTAATTGAGATGCCTTACTTAGACTACGACAAACAGACTTACTATCCGAGCCAAAGCATCATCTTCTGGCCTCGTTACCGCTGGGGGGCTGCAGACATGATCTTGATGGAACATGATGACGGCACCAACTATAAAGACCTAGCGAAGCTGCTGGTGCAAGCCGCTGAAGAGATTTTGAAAATGATTCCAGATCCAGAAGTACAGGGTTATACGATCATTCCTCAGATCACCAGTAAAATCATTGAGCTGATCCCAAACAATGTGTTGGTTAATGACGATGATTTTGTGGACGTCTACTACACCTTAATGCAAAACACCCCTTATGTTGACCGTCCTGGTGCTGGTGGTAATGCCGTAGCCTCTTTCACTCCTGTCACCATATTGCCGACAGAGTAACATGTAATTTTTCGCTCTGACCAAAGCGTATGGGCCTATGCCTATACGCTTTACATCTTGTAACTGAGAAATTATTAGGGCTAAAGAGAATAATCAAACACGATAATGTCATCCAACAACGGACGAAATACCTCTTTCAGGGCATCGTGTTCTGGATGTGGTAGATAGTTTTGTCGCCCAGCTTCATCTTCAAACGTCATTAAGACCGAATGACTATAACCTTGGTTCTTGTTTTCTGGACTATCATTTAGCCCCCACTCTACGGAAGTTACGCCTTCAATCTTGCTTGGCATTGCTTCAAACAACCCTTTCAGCTTTTCAATCTCTGAAGGCTCTGCTTGTTCTTGAAACTTAATCAGTAAAATATGGCGAATCATCTATTCTTCCCTTTCAACGCGTCACTTAGCCAGTGAAATATGTGTCTAGCCTCTAACAACCAACCAAAATGCCACACGTTACACACCGTGCCAAGGCTTGATGAGCATCACAGTCACAAGAGAGTGAGTCCATAACGAAAAATGCTGCACCCTAAGGCACAGCATTTCTCATGACAATGGCAGAACGTTTAAAGTGGTAAGCACACTTTAAGCGTTAATCACGACGACCTGTAAGTTGGATCGGTTGGTTTTGCTCAACATGCTTTTGAAATTTGATTCCACCCAAAGCTGCCTCATTTCTTCCTTCAAGTGTTAAGTCTGATTCTACACGCTCAGCCTTAACTTGGCTGCCTTCACTTCTTGTCATATCGATAGTACCGGTATGTGCGTCGCTAGCAGCAAAAGCAGTGTTCATTGAAAACGCCATCAAGCCAAGTGCGATTAACTTATTCATACATCACCTCGTTGTATTTCTAATTATTTGTTCGTCTGATATCTGTGTTGCTTTGTTAAGGTAACTTTAGCGATAGGGTGATAATGACACGAGGAAAAGCGAGATTTACCAAATGGAAAATCAACAGATTAGCGATCTTCTGACGCTGTGCTGTCTTAAAAATCGGACATTACCACTATGATATTAAGGTCACATAATTTCTGCCTATTAAGGACCAATTTGGAGAGCCTGTGGACCTCAATCTAGATATTCAAAATATCCTTGTTATAAAGCGAATGTATGAACTGCGTAATGTTAGCTTAGTGGCGGAGTCATTAGGTAAAACGCCGGGGGCGATCAGTAAAAACCTAGCCAAGCTCAAAGCCCAACTCGGTGATCCTTTGTTCATTCAATCTAAGCAAGGGTTTGAACCCACAACATTTGTTGAAAGTAATATCGGTAATTTTGAACAAATACTCAGTAGCATTGAGTCCATAAAACACCAAGAGTTTTCCCCAGAGTCCTATCAAGGCGACATAAAGATCTACGCGAATACGCTATTTTGGGAGCGCTTTGGCTCGAAACTCTACTTTGCTTTGAGTAAACAAGCGCCGCACGCAAACTATTCATTTGTTCGATGGGGAAGCAATGTTAAGAACCGATTGATTGACGGCGAAGAATCGATAGCGGTTCACTACTTTGATGAAACTATGCCACAGTCGATTTCTCAAATGGAGTTCGGAAAAGAAAAAGTGGTGTTCTTTGTAAGGGATGCTCACCCAGCGAAAGAGTTCGCGTCACTGGCAAATTTTCCAACGGTTCTATTTAAAACCCCGGGGTGGAATGACAACAAATACCCTATCCTTGAGCGCCTTCGAAACATAGGGTTCGACGTCACTCCAAAAGTAGAAGTCGACCACCCTGCGATGATTCACGATGTGGTCCTCAAGTCTGACTATTATGGCATCACACTTAGTGGTAGCGTGCCAGAGGGCTGCCGCAGTATAGATCTACCTGAAATACTGGCCATTGACGTGAGCTATGTGATGAGCTGCCGCCGTTCGCAAAAAGATGCACCGTTAAATCAGTGGTTATTACGCATACTGAAAGCAACCCTGAAAAACAACTAAGCCCAGCCTAGATTAAACAAGCCTATTCGACACCAGCCGATGATACCTTGCGCCCTTGGTCTTACTCGAAAAACAAAAGGCTCCCGAGGGAGCCTTTGATTATATTTCTAGTGACTATTCGCTTATGTTTTTATTTTAAAATGCTTCTTCGAGCGTTGGTTCACTCTTTTTTTCAGGTTGGCTCTCATAGGTTTCCACCTCTTTCAAACGCGCAGTGAAATGCCTTAGTACAGGTGGTTCGTAAACAAAATCGAGCCCTTTCACTTTGCTTGCATTCTCTGCCACTTTTTCGAACGCTTCAATAATGAAGTCCATGTGGGTTTGTGTGTAAGTCGCGCGCGGAATGGTTAAGCGCAATAACTCTGCAGGACATGGATGCTGCTCTCCCGTTACCGGGTCACGACCTTGTAGTAACGAGCCAATCTCAACAGCTCGGATTCCCGCAACTTTATACAGCTCACAGGCTAAAGCATGAGCTGGGAACTGACCCGCTGGAATATGTGGAAGCAACTTACCCGCATCAACAAACGCAGCGTGACCGCCCGCTTGTTGGCACACGATGCCAATCGCTTCTAAGCCATCAACCAGGTATTGTACCTGACCGATGCGATACTCCAGCCAATCTTGACGCATGCCGTCGTATAGCCCAACCGCAAGGCGCTCCATTGCACCGCCCTCTAAGCCACCATAGGTTGGGAAACCCTCTTGCACTACGCACAGGGTTCGACATTCTGTGTACACATCCATGAAAGAGTCGTCTTTAAAGCACAACAAGCCGCCCATTTGTACCATCGCGTCTTTCTTGGCCGACATCGCCAAACCATCTGCGTATCTATAAGATTCGCGAGTGATTTGCTCGATCGTCCAATCTTGATAACCCGGTTCACGCTGCTGAATAAAATAAGCATTTTCAGCGTAGCGTGCAGAGTCCATGATGACTGGGATATCGTACTTCTGAGCGATTTCATACACGGCTTTGAGGTTGGCGATAGAGACAGGTTGTCCGCCAGCCGAGTTACAGGTAATGGTACTCACGATGTAAGGAACATTGGCAGCACCCGCTTCTAAAATCGCCTCTTCTAATTTCACGACATCGAAGTTGCCTTTGAAATCTGCATTCACTGAAGTATCAAACGCTTCTTTGGTATAGACGTTTTTCGCCACGCAGCAATTCACTTGAGTGTGGCCTTGTGTGGTATCGAAGAAGTAGTTCGACAAAGCGACCATTTTGCTGCGATCGAGCCCCTTTTCAATTTCACGCTTCTTAATCAGAACAGGAATGTAAATCTGCTCAGCGCCGCGACCTTGGTGAGTAGGAATAGTCAGCTCATAACCGAAGATATCTTTCACTGCGTTCGACAGTGCGTAGTAACTGCGACTGCCACTGTAGGCTTCATCACCCATCAACATCGCCGCTTGCATACGTTGTGTGATTGAGCCGGTACCGCTGTCTGTCAGCAAATCGATGAACACATCATCACTGTCGAGTAGAAATGGGTTCATTCCCGCTTCGACAATGGCTTGCTCACGGTAAGCATAGGTGGTTCTTTTTACTGGCTCTACAACACGAATACGAAACGGTTCTGGTAGATGTTTGAAATTTTCCATAATAATACCTTTCAACAAATTCAGCTTAGGGAGAAGAAGCCAAATTAATTATTTTTAGATGTCACGAGTCATCACTATTAATTTTATTTTTACGAACTATCACACTCGTGATAATTACGATAAAAATTAATAGCTAGAAATAGATTATTAAATCAACAATGTATTGATTAGGATCCAATTAATAATGACCAAGAGATAAATAACGACTGCATGAAACTAACAGCTAATGTATTAGTGACCGCATTGCTTAGCGCATTAGTCAAAGACAAAACTAATCGGATTGGCAAAGCTCAAAGGCTCCGCTGGCGCGTCACGCCCAGAGGGTACTACTCTGAAGAAAGGTGGAAAGAGAGCTGATGATCTAAAGTATACCAAGCTAACAGGGTTAGCCATGTTGTTGATTGCCATTTCAGATACATGTTCACAATATATCCCTACGTTGAAATCAAGGTGATCCGAAATTTAAATATAGTGCAATTATTTTATAAATAAAGACGAATAAATCATAAATGTGATCAATATTTAGAATCATAATTTTATGTTTTATTGTCTGATATCACACTATCATGAATTCGACTTAATGCACTATTATACTAGTTCATTATTTTTAAAGTAATAATAAGTTCAAGGGCCAAAAGTTCATAAATATAAAAGAAATGGTTTACCAAAGCGATATTGAGGCTTACGAATATCGCTTTGGTATTGTTGCTTATTTTTTCTTGGTGACTTGTTTTATCGCCATCTCAGCCAGCTTAGGGGTCGCGGCTTTCAATGCGCTTGGAGCAACCTTCTTACCCGCTTTCATGGCTTTATTAAGCTGGCCTTTTACCGAAGTTCCTCTGTTGATAGCTTCGAGGCGCTGACGATTTCTCTGTACGTTATTGGCATCTGCAATGTGCTCTATTAGCGTCTGTTTCAAAGCCTCTAAACCGAACTGTACCTTTTCAGGTGCAATCGCTAGTGGTAAAGCAATATCAGGCTTCAGAAGTGTTTGATTATATTCAAGGGCCTGAGCAATGATCTTAGCTTTTGCCGAGGTTGGATTCTCCAAATCGTAAGGTGGCTGCCATTCTTCCGCAGGCTTTAACCGATCGACTTGGTTAACCACGGTGATCACAATTGGCTGCTTGCGCGAAATGTTCTTAGGATCATCATAAAACGCATCAAATTTATCTTTAAGCTGCTTGTCCAGTTCACGAGCAGACTGGTTCGCTTTAAGTACCCATAACACCACATCAGCTTGAGTCATCTCTTTAAGCATCACAGCTTCGGTTTTAGCATTGCCATCAAGCCCTTGAAGGTCAACCACTCTCACATCATTGTCATCAACAAATGCGTTGTAAACCGTAGAGCTGTCCGTTGATGGGAGAACATCCACCTCTGCAACCATTTCCTCTTTGAGAGCATTGATAATCGATGATTTACCCGAACTTGTTTGCCCCACCAGCACAATTCTCACAGGCTCTAATTCATGAGCAAAACGTTTCTCGTCGACTTCTGAAACACCAGACGCTTTTAACGCTTCGTCTTCAATGCTGAAACGCCCACTGTATAAATCGATGGCAACCGCTGCCACTTCATCAAGCAAGGCTTGTTTCGCTGCATATTGCATGTCATCCACAACGCCTTTTGTCATTGAGGCTGTCGCTTGCTCACGACCCAAGTCAGAAATCACCTTCAATGGATTCAAATACAGATTTTTAAGGTGATTCCCCCAAATCGCCGCTTTGAAGATCTTCTGCCCCAACTCACCATATTTATCATAGGCTTCGTAGCCCGCTTTGATGTAAGAAACCTTAAGGTACTCAATGCCCGGTATGTGCTCATTTACCACCACTTTGTAACGACGACTTACCTCTTCAAACAGCTTGAGCCCTTCTGGAATTGAAAAATCGAGCGACTTCTTACCAAACTTTTTGGCGACGAACTCCAGTACCTGCAAACCAGTTTGGTCTAAATTGCCCCACTCAATATCATCAACTAATTGTTGACGAACGTAATGTTTCGAGTCGTTCCAGATCGACAGTTCAGCTTGAGACCATTCATTTGACGCCTTGACCAACGCATCGTCGATGTTGTGGCTTAATGACTCAGTTTGGGGTTCATCTGTTGTATTTTTTTCCGCATCACTATTGGTTGAATTGCGTGACGAACGACTAGAAATATATAACGGAATGGTAAACAGCAAAGTACTCACAGCAATGGCTATCGACATTTCCAGTAAGTAGCCATATTTAATCGCCAAGAACAGACCAAAGAACATCATGATAAGGCTTGGAAAAATCGCCGAAATAAGAGCGATGCCCCACCGCCCGCTCGACAACACAGCGAGCAATCGAAATAAGTTCTTAATTTTCTTCATAACCCGACGCTGCCTTACCTTTTTTCAGGGATTCTTTATAGATTTTTTGCATCTCTTGTTCAGAAACTTCTTCGCCTCTGTTCTTGTGATAAAAGTAGTAACATGCCGCTCGCCCAAGACCATAAGTGGTGCCAAAACTCATTGCCGCAGCGGCCACGGCACCAACCGTTTGCCCATAAACAGGTATCAACTTAACCAATTGTCGAGTGCCAAGCTTCACTCCATATTGCACCGCAAAGCTGCTGCCTAGAGTACCAATAAGTTCACTAAAGACTCTCTTATTCCACTCCACCCCATATTGGTTAGCCAAACTATGAAGCATTTTCGCTTGAATCGCAGGCACAGACACCAAGCCCACGCCTGGAACTAAATCGCTAGCCGCTGCACTTCCCGCATACCAAAGCACTTCATTTTCGACCTTGTCAAAGTTAGCTTCTTCTTGCGTAGCGTGTTCTTTGTCTTGCACCATCATCCCTATAACAGGGAGCATGTTGGTCAACCGTTCTAACAATAATTCGAGGTTATAGACATCATCATTGTCGCTCTCAAAATCAACCGCGACTGATTCAAAGCCTTTACCCCACACCTTCTCTACTTGTTGAGTGTTAAATTGAATTTGCCTTGCTCGATCTATTTCACTGGAAGACAACACAGCCGTATGAACAAGCAACAAGTGTTTAATCTTCTTCTGTTTCTTAATCTGTTTTAGAGCAGTAAGCACGGCGGATTGTTCAGGTTCGTCGGCTTTCATCACCACAACGAGCGCATTACCTGCCTGACCAATCTCTTCCAGATCTTCTTTCGCATCATAATCCGCTTCACCCAAACCACGAGTATCAAGAAAGCGCATCACAGGTTTGTCTTGAGGAAACGCATACGACATGGCTGTCATGGTACACGGTGCAAATCCGTTGCCGACTTCCACCGAGGAATCTCCCGTGACCGCTTGAATAAACGATGATTTACCTGCACCCGTTTTCCCGAGAAGCCACAAGGTCGGCAAGTGCTTTCGTTGATATTCGTGTGCCTGAGTTAGGTCAGGATTCTTGCTCGGGTTAATGAAGTCTTTGACTTGTTCAAACATGATTAGGTTAACTCTCACTTAATGTTGAGTTTCGGGTTGGTGACAAGTTGCGATGGCCTATATAATCTCGATATAGCATTCAACTTACATTTGTTCATCTACGACGATTTGCAATGCTTAGGCGTTTGTTTTTATGCGCGTCTATCGCGTATTGATATAAGCTCCAACCTACTGCTACGGTTTGGGCGATAAATCAAAACCATCGAACAAAAACTCAGAGAGCTCAAAAGGAAGTATGGAACAAATTTATTTAGCGGGTGGTTGCTTGTGGGGCGTACAAGAGTTCATTAAGTATGTGCCTGGCGTGATAAGCACAGAAGCAGGTCGTGCTAATGGACGTTCTCAAATAAAGGATAACCAAAGCAAACCAAGCGAATACGATGGCTACTCTGAGTGTGTACAAATTGAATTTGACCCAAGCCTCACCTCGGTAACAGCGCTAGTAGGCCACCTTTTTGAGATCATTGACCCTTACAGTATCAACAAACAAGGTGTTGATGTAGGTGAAAAGTATCGCACTGGCGTTTACAGCACCGAAGCCAAACACTTAGCTGAAGCGCAGCGCTATATCGCATCACGTGAAGACGCCGAGCGCATCGCTGTTGAAGTGTTGCCATTGACTAACTATATCGCCAGCGACGACATCCACCAGCATCATTTAAGCCACTTCCCAGAAGACCATCATTTATGCCACATCCCTTGGGTTCTTCTGCATAAATACAAATCATAGTGATGGCTCAAGATCGATAAAGCCTCAACAAGTATTAGTCGTTGAGACTTTTTTCGTTTTGATTGGACGAGCTACCGTGGGCCGATTCGATAGCTCATACCATTAAGTATTTAGCGTTAATAAATAAGTTACTTAGTTGTGTTCTCAAGTACATAATCTGGACCTGCTGTTTCAGCGGTCACAACTGAGAGTTTAGACACATCTGCGCCCTCACCTTGGTAAGCATTCAGGCCATTCTCGACCGTCACTTTTGGTAGTTCAACCGAGTAGCTTTCAATCAGCTCTGAGTCTGTTACTTGACCAACGTAAGTTTCATCTGTGTAAGTTGCGCCCACTAATGGGAAGTCATGAGTCGCGCGAACACTCACAAATTCAGGTGTTTGTGAGTTATCAACCACGTTGTGTTTGAACGCAATATCAACACCGGCATAAATGCCTTCTACTTCTGCGTTATTAAACAGGCTTACGCGATGGCTTTGATTACCGTAAACAATACCCCACTCCGTATCGACAAGAGAGTTGTTTTCGATGGTGATGCTTTTCGGAGTCCATTGCTTATTAAGCTCTTTACCTTTCACTGATTGTTCAAGCTGTTCACCGTTCGCCACATCAATGATGCCCGTGTTGATCACGATACCACCACGTAAGTCAGCGTTACCTTCAATCACACCATCACGGCCACGAGTATTAGCAATGTAGTTGTTGCGGATCACATGGTCTTCATCATAGATACGAATACCACCCGTTAGGCGTTTCTCGTTACCCAAGATCATGTTGTTCTCAACCGTGTTGCCTTTGCCGTGACGCAGTGAAATCAGTGCAGCACTTTGGAAGATCGTGTTGCCTGAAATCGTATTGTCGCCCGACTTAATAGAGATAAGCTCACGCTCACCGTCCATATCGATCATTAGGTTGTTCACGAACTTAGAACTTGAATCCCACTGTGAAGATTTAGAATCACCAATACGGATCGCTTCCCAGCTGTTGCCGTTGTAACGAATCGCTTCTTTGATGTCGAATTCGTTGAACTGGTTAGGCTTTTGATCCATGAAGATGTTATTTGCGATCAGGTGGTTGTCAGCTGTGTCATCTTTTTGTACACCAATCAAAGTGCCGCGTTTTTGCTTACCTTCGAAACGGTTGTTGATGACTTTGCCATCTTTACCCCATAGAGATACCCAAAGGTACTTTGGATACTCAGAACGACGCTCGTCTGGCTCGTACGTGTAATCGTGGTTGAAGTAGTAGAATGTTGAGTTTTGCAACGTGTTGCCATTACCCATCATACGAACTGCGCCAAAGCGTTCGTTTGGACCACCCTCTGTAAATACGAGACCATCAAGCGTGATGTCATCACCTTTCAGTTCAAACTGAATTAGACCTGTCAGCCATGCGGAGCCTGCTTGTTCAGCTCGGATTGTGACGTCATTTGCAGTGATCGTCACCTGGCCTAAATTTGCGTATTTACCATTGGGGATAACCACTTCGTCGCCATCTTTTAGGTTCTCAAATTGCGCCTTAAGTGCAGCCACTTGTTCTTCTAAAGCAACGTCTAGTGTATTGCCATCAACTTCAGTTAAGCGGTCACTGCTTAATAAGTAACTACGGTCGATTTCGCTGATCGAAGGCACTGCTTGCTCAGCCACGCTGATCACGGGTGCTGTTTTTTCTTGAGTCGTGCAGCCTGTCGCGAAAGCCAACGTAAACGCGCTAATAATGCTTACCGAAATTAATTTTTTCTTCATCTTACATCTCACGTTAAATACTGGATTACCAAAATAACGGCCACCCAAACTGGTGACCGTTTTATTAAAGTTTTCTTTGTTTGAACTTATAATTTCTTAAGACTTATCGTCTTGTTGAAAGCCGTATTTCTTGAAGAATAAGGACTTAGCTTTCAGCTGGTGTTACTTCGTCTTGCTTCTCTACCTTGTCATCTACCGCTTTAACAAGCAGCAAACCAACAGAGAATACAATCAAGCCACAAAGAACGAACACCATGCGTCCCCACATTGGGTTAGGCAGTACGAACATTGTCATTACGCCCACACCCGCAACTGCGATAAGTGAACCCAACATACGACGTTGCTTGTTATCCAGTTTCTTCTGCTCGTTACTTTCAGCAACCAATGGTGTCGCTAGATTGTTGAAGAACTTGTTTACGTCTTTCTCACGATGCTCGGCAAGAGGCTTGTAGAACAGTGTTGATAGAACGAAGAAGCCAGCAGTAAATACGATGTGACCGATAAGGCCGATAGCTACTTTCAGGTCAGCCCACTCACGGCCAGTTAGCTCGTTTAGACCGAACCAGTTTTGGATCATGTCAGCAGTGATAACGAAACCAACGAAGTAAGAAACCACACCACCTACAACTAGCGTGCCCCAACCTGCCCAATCCGGTGTTTTACGGATGAAGAAGCCACAGAATGCTGGAATCGTCATTGGGAAGCCGATCAATGCGCCCACGTACATCATGGTGTCGAAAAGGCTCAGACCTTTAAGAGAGTTGATGAACAGAGCAACCAAGATGATCGCGATGCCGAAGAAAGTAGACGTTAGTTTAGAAACAACCATTAGCTCT
Organism: Vibrio sp. 070316B; assembly: GCF_013114115.1. Taxonomy (NCBI): domain Bacteria; kingdom Pseudomonadati; phylum Pseudomonadota; class Gammaproteobacteria; order Vibrionales; family Vibrionaceae; genus Vibrio; species Vibrio sp. 070316B. Next base: position 54,186 of record NZ_VTYC01000008.1, read on the forward strand.
TTTTCGTTCGCTTTAGGGCGAAGAATCGGCTCGTAGAAGTTCTTAACGAAGATACCTGAGTTACGGTTTAGACCAGAGTCCATTGAAGACATAGTTGCTGCGAACATAGCGGCAATCAGAAGACCAACCATACCTGCCGGCATGTATTCTTGAACGAAGTAAAGGTAAGCGAAGTCAGCGGCTTTGCTGCCAGCTTCAGGGTAAGCGGCTGCTAAATCAACACCTTGGCCAGCCATGAACCAAGAAGGCATGAACCAGATGATTGGACCAAGCGTCATTAATACACAAGCAAGCAGAGCAGCTTTACGTGCGTTGTTTGAATCTTTCGCAGCAAGGTAACGGTAAGAGTTAAGCATGTTGTTGGTAATGCTAAACTGCTTTAAGAAGATGAACACCGCCCAGATGCTGAAGATGCTCATGTAGTTAAGGTTGTCACCCGTGATGAACGAATCCGTTGGGAAGTCGCTAACGATTTGCGTAACACCACCACCGTGGTAAATAGCAACGACTGCACATGTCACCGTTACTGCCATGATGATAACCATCTGCATAAAGTCAGATGCGATTACCGCCCAAGAGCCGCCCGTCACTGACATGATCAGTACAACCAGACCCGTTAGGATAATCGTTGTTGTCATATCAAAACCGAAGATACCCGATGCGATGATCGCTAGACCATTCAACCAGATACCTGCAGAGATAACGCTGTTTGGCATACCAGACCAAGTGAAGACTTGCTCATTCACTTTACCAAAACGCATACGAATCGCTTCAATTACCGTCACAACGCGCAGTTGGCGGAACTTCGGAGCGAAGTAAAGGTAGTTCATCAGGTAACCAAACGCGTTAGCAATAAAAATAATCGCTACTGCAAAACCATCGGTAAAAGCTTTACCTGCGGCGCCGGTAAATGTCCACGCACTGAACTGGGTCATAAATGCCGTTGCACCTACCATCCACCACAGCATGTTACCTCCCCCACGGAAGTAATCACTTGTCGTACTTGTAAACGTTCTAAACATCCACCCTATCGCAATTAAGAATAGGAAATAGATGCCAACTATCAGGGTATTGAGTTCCATCTTTAAGACCTTTTTGTTTATGTTTTTTGTTAGGGTCACTATAGATAGATGGCAAGCACATTTGTACTACAATAATTTAAATGCGTGACAGTGATCTTACAGTCCGCCTCTCAATTAATCATACAAGTGATCGAGTTCAAATTTGCACCGTCTGGGAGCGCCTTTCATCAACTTAGTGCAGCCCACAGCGCCAAAAACCCATCCAACCCCCGAAAAACAAGAACAAAGTCACTAAAAAATTAATAACAATCGTTAAAGACGGTTAATCGTTACGGCAAATTTTCATATTCGAACAACGGAAACAGCACTAGATATAACTTATAAAAATGAATGATCACGACTCATTTGTATTACAAATATTGCGAGTTTATAGTCAAATTTCGCTTTGAAAAGTTCCCTTCATTAGACCGCTAATAATGAAAACTTGAAAACCACTAATAGATACTGACAGTAATTCATAGAAGTGAAATGCTGTTAACACACCGGTTACACTTTCCCTCGTCCAATAAAAAGGTGTCATTATGAAGAAATACATCCCAATATTGATTGCTCTTAGTACGGTGTCTTCTATGAGTTATGCCGCGGCTCCACGAGAAGATGCTGTCGACTATTTACAGATGCGCAAAGGCGTGGCATATCAAGTAAACCACTCAAAACCCTTCACTGGTCAATTTGAAGAAAAATTCGATAACGGCCAAATTGCAACCCAAGCTCAATTTGCTGATGGCCTGGAACTTGGCTTAGAAACGAACTGGTACCCAAATGGGCAAGTCGCTTCCAAGGTCAATTACGTTAAAGGTGAATTACAAGGTAAAGCCGAGACTTGGTACCCGAACGGGCAGAAAAAAGCAGAGCTCAACTACAAAGATAATGAGTTATCAGGGGTTGCTACTCGATGGTATCCAAATGGCGAAAAGAGCCTAACTGCAAAGTACAGCGACGGATTAAAAGATGGCTTGGTGACTGATTACTACACTAATGGCAATAAAGCGACAGAAACCAAATTTAGTGAAGGTAATATAGCCAACGGCAAATTGACACGCTGGAATGTTAATGGTGACAAAGTTGAAGAAGTGACTTTTAAAGATCACAAAATTACCTCTAAGCAGGTTTGGATGCCAACTCAAAGTTAAATTTAACGACGAGTGTTCTTCGTTCAATGCGGGAACACTCTTCTTCAGCTTATCTGTCGTCACTCTTCCTTAAATAACCACACGGTATATGCAGCGCTCGTCCCCACCAGATTACATAGGGACAGGTTACCTACTCTTAACAGCCTAACCTTTCAGCTATTCGGCAAACGTATAGTTTTCCACTTTTCAAGTAATAGTGGGTTCGCAAACACCAGATAATGACAAAACAATCATCAATAAGTATTGAAAATAATAAATATTTAACTTGCGCATAACGATTTCATAAAATACTGTGAGCAAACGTTTCCGTGCGAGTCAGATCTCATTCATCGTTTTCGTAAGCTATCTAACACGCAAATAAGAGAAACACGATTCTAAATACGTTGTTGAGTCATATTGTTTTGCTTTGGTGCCCGCCTATGAAAATTAAAACTTCCCTAATTAGCCTTGTTTTTTTATCCATCCTGTCTTTACTGATCGTGGTTTCATTCACAGAAATAGCGAACCTTAAGCTAATCAAGCTTGAGAAGACATTAATCAAGGTAAAGTCACTCGAAGTCTCGATGCTTCAACTCAATCGAACAGAATTAGAGTTTCTAATAAGCCATGATAAAACGCTCAAGCCAGTATTTGCTCAAGAATACTCTCACTTTCAACAATTAATGGGCAGGTTTTCTGTCTTGCTTAAAGAGTCTGATATCGCAGTCCCTGAGTTAGAAAAGCTGACACTCGAAGTAAAGCAATACGACAAAGACTTCTCGTTAATGGTAGATGCCATCGACCACAACCCAGCCAAGGTCGCCGAACTCAAATCTGAAATGAAAATGCTGTTTGAAGATATCATCTCTATCTTCACCGCCGTAGAAAGTCGGCTAGAAAAAGGCGTCGATTCGACCCAAGAAACAATCACCACTTTTATCATCAGCTCAGTGACGATTGTCACTACAGTTTTGATCGCACTCTCACTCGGGATTTCTTCACGCATCTCTCAAAAGATTCAATCACTGAACTCAACCATGCGTGTGGTCGCCGAACAACGCGACTTCACGGTGAAAGCAGAAGACAACAGCTCTGACGAAATTGCAGATATTGCTCGGTCATTTAATGCAGTACTGATTGATATCCGCCAGCTGGTAAGCCAAGTACAAGGTTCGATACATGAGCTCGGCCACATCTCTAGTCAACAGCAACAAGACGGTATGGACGTTGAAAGCGCGCTAAACAAACAGCAACAACAAACCGAAAACATTGCGACCGCGATAAACCAAATGGGCAGCAACATCCAAAGTGTTGCGACCAATAGCGAAAATGCTTCCAGCAATGCGCAAACCAGCTTTAGCACTGCGAATGATGGCTTGAATGATGTCGCATTTACACGGAACACCATCAATACCCTTTCGACTGACCTCGTCAGTGCTAGTGAAGAAGTGAATCGCCTTTCTGTCCACTCAGAGAAGATCAATACCGTGTTAGAGGTGATTAAAGACATCGCTGAACAAACCAACCTACTCGCCCTAAATGCAGCAATCGAAGCTGCTCGTGCAGGAGAACAAGGCCGTGGTTTTGCAGTGGTGGCAGATGAAGTCAGGACGTTGGCTGGTCGAACACAACTTTCGACCGAAGAGATCTCAAGGATTATCAAAGGCGTTCAAGATCAGACTCAAACGGTCGAAAACACGATTAAAAGTTGTTGTGAGAAAGGCAACAGTAGCGTCGACTCTTGTGAAAATGCGCATTCAAGAATTACTTCCGTTATCGCAGATATGGAAACCATTCTAAATAACAGTTTAGAGGTATCCAATGCCATGAAGGAGCAAAGTGAGGTCACATCAGAGATCATCGAAAACGTAGATGCCATCAAACAGCTGACAATGACCAATGTGAAAAGTGCTTCAAAAAACGCAGCTTCTGCAACTTCAGTCGTAGAGCAAACAGACTCACTTGAACGTGCTGTCATCAACCTAAAAGCCTAGCTATTAAGCCGTGGTTTACACGCTTATTGAGCCTCAAACGACTCTCTACTCAAATTTCAGATAAAAAAAACGCTCATGTTGCCTGTATCAACATGAGCGCAAGGGCAGATCTTCGACTACCATCTCCTACCTTTCTAAACGAAAGCAGAAGTTATAATTAGAATAGTTGGGAGCAATAATCAAAATGCTTTCGCAAGCACTTCAACGATTTCTTCTTTGTCGCTGATGAGAACAAAGGGTAACTATTCGAACCTTGTTCATTCCTATCAAGTTCGTACTCATATAGCAGGCTATGTCACTGCCTTGCCTACTACATTTCAAACCTTCTCTGATTGAGCTTTAAATCACCTCAAGTAAATGCCTCATGCTTTTAAAGCGGTTGGATTTAATCCATTTCGCTTCTCGGCTCCACACCGTCTGTTCATACAATCAACACAGCAAAGTTATGTATTGCTACAGAAAGTTAGTAAATAATAATGTATTACAAATAAAAATAATATCTAAAGGTTAAATTCTTTGCTGTAGCGCACATTTATTGACGAACAAAACTCTTCAAAATCATTATCAACAGCCAAATAAATCAATACAAATCATTAACTTACTTGGTTTGTTCAACTTTGTAACCCTTTGTAAATAGTGATTTTGTCACTACAACACGATCTAATTCACAGATCATCACGCCTCAGATCGTTACCATATTTGTATTATTTAAATGCAAATCTAGAATTGAGAAAAACTTAATAACCTCAACCACTGGATGCAATGAAAGCTAGAACTACTCTATTTGGCTTGAGACTTAAGCCATTACTAAACCTATAAATATGGAACTAATACCATGAATAAAACTAAAATCGTGATTGCTGTGGCATCTGTATTAACTGCTGGCTCTGTATCAGCGGCGTCTTTCGATGTAAGACACGAATACAAAAGTCATACAGATCAACACGCTACTCGTGTAAAACTTGGCGATAGCATTGGCAACTTCCTTGTAGATATCGAAGCAAAATTCAAGGGAGAAGACGGTAAATTCATGGAAGATCTAAAGAACAATGGTTGGGAACTTGGTCTAAATTACCGCCATGTTCTCAACGATAACTGGACAATGACTTACGGTATGCCAATTGAAGGCCGTGAATCAGGCGTTACGTATAAGCCTCAAGTTCGTGCAACATACAAAGTGGATAGCGTTGATGGTCTAAGCCTAAGTGCTCGTTACCGTTACGATATGAGACAAAACACTAGTACTACTGAGTACCAGATCGACGATAATGGTGACATTGTCGGTGTTGAGAAAAACATTGAAAACCAACGTCGCCACCGTCTAACGGCAAACGTTAACTACTCAATGGAAAACTGGCGCTTTGGTCTAGAAGGTAACTACTACAAAGCGGATGGATATGACATCTACGACAACGACGATACCAACTACGAGTTAAACGCTAGTATTCGTCACATGATGGGTCAGTGGGCACCATATGTAGAGTTTGGTGATGTGAGCACTTCATCGACTAAAGCGACTCGCGAACTACGTAGCCGTGTTGGTCTAACTTACAGCTTCTAATCGATAGCTATATGAATAATCTAAGATAATTACTGTCCTAATTTTCTAAGACCTAAACAAAAGCCAGCTTAATCGCTGGCTTTTTTTGCTTTGAAATCCGTTAATCCAATAAGATTCGTGTGGTTGAAGTTATTGCTCTAGTGACTAATACGATACAGAAAGGCTAATGTCACTTGGTCGTTAGGCACCACTCGTTTCTGCTGTGCCAAAAACAATTCCGCTGTAGAAACCGCATCGGCTAACGCATTGTGGCTGTTGTACTCAGGAAGCCCGTACCTTTCACGCGTACCCGCCAGAGTTAAGTCCACCTCTTCATGGTTGCTGATCGCTTTTTCCATGCTCTTCTCGATACACAGCGTATCTAACCAAAGCAAAGGCAATTGCCTTAAGCCATAGCACCTTAGCAGATACTGGCTAATGAACTTCTCTTCAACCACACAAGCATGCGCGACAATGATCTTGCCTTTCGCTGCTTCGAAGAAAGTAAGCATCGCATCATGAATTGATACGCCCTCTTCCAACATCTGTGGCGTGATGTGGTTAATCACCGCGGTTTCAGCGTTGATCTGTGAATCGTTATTGAGGTAGATATGCTTGGCCGAAGCTAAATCGATTCGCCCTTTCACCACATCAACCCACCCCATAGATAAAATCAGATCTTGTTCGCTGTCTAAGCCTGTGGTTTCAAGATCCAACACAATGTAATCGCTGTCTTTCGCTGCGTCTGTCATTTCGGGACAAGGCTGTTCTACCAGATCATGTAACGCTTCTGGCAGCTTAACCGTACCCAAATATTGTTTACGCTTGCGTTTAATTCGCTCAAGCGGGTGAAAGTAGTTCAACAAGGCTTTCATTAACGCGCTCCGAAACGAATTTTCGCCGCTTCTTGAAGGTCGGCAATGATTCTAAAGGCGTCTTTCAAGTGCTTACGTTCAAAGCTACCAAAGCTGTCTGGGTTGATATTGTTGTCTGGCACCTCCCCGTTCTTCAAGGCCTCTAATTGGTGTCCGAAACGGAAAGACAGAATGAACTGATACGCGCCAAGGATGTTCTTGAATGCGTCGTCACTCAACATGCCTTTTTCATTAGCAGCAGCGAAACGTTCGTCCGTTGCCGACAAGTCACACTCAACCGCCAAACCGTAAATACGCGCTAAATCGATGATCAAGTTAATAGCGTACTTCTTCACGTTGAGTGTTTTCTTGTTCTCACCCGACTTCTCAAGTACCAAACTATTGAAGATGCCCAAAGGTGGGTTGGTGTTCACCGCATCTTTCACTAACGTGCTTAAGAACTCACGGTTGCTGCGAATATTGTTATGCAGTTCATCACGGAGAATGCCTTCAAACTCACTGTTGCCGTAAATGGTACGAATCTCTAGGAATACACTGATGTTGAGTAAGCGTTCGTACTCAGGGTTTGCCACCCACTTTTTATAGTAGTGCTTCCATACGCTGAGCGGTTGACACCATTTTGGCGTCGCAGCCATGAATTTACCCGGACAGAGTGGGTAGTCACAGCTCGCTAAGCCGTTGGTCACCATCATGGCTAAGTGTTTAAAGTAAATGCGGTCGCTGTCGGTTGCATCGTCAGCCAGTACGATCGCACTGTCTTGATCAGACAGCATGTGAACTTCGTTACGAGCATGCGAACCCGCCACTATCCAAGAGAAATCACACGGCGGCGGGCCTAACTTATCAATTGCTATCTGAATCAATCGGCGTGTGTAGGCATCCATAATCATGGTCATTACCTTGCCGACCGTTTCCGGTGCAACCTTACCTTCCACCAGCGCTTCAAAAATAGCTTGTCGCTCTGAAGTGAAGGAAGACATGGTTTTCACGCTGCCCGCATATTTGATTTTCTCGATTAAGAAGATCGCTTGAACACGGTGGTTTTGAACTAAGTGAGACGTCGTCAGAAGGCCAACGACTTTGTTCTCTTTCACTACAGGAAGGTTACGAATGTTGAATTGCATCATGATAGACGCAGCATGCAACACAAGATCGTCCGGTTTTACTGTGAGTGGAGAATGTGTCATTACCTCAGAGATTAAATTTTCAGTGCTAACACCGTGCGCAATCACGCGTTTGGTCATATCACGGTCGGTGATCAAGCCAACAATGGTTTCACCTTCATAGATCACCGCACAAGGAGAGCGTTGATGCAGCATTTCTACCGCGACCGATTGGATGGTTTGCTCAGATTTGACGATGGCCACCTGCCCGCTTGCCACCTCTTCAACCTTACGAATGAACAAGCCCTTCTCTTTATTTGACCACACCACATCAAGTGCCGACTTCAAGCGAACTTGAGCCTGTGATGCAAAGTGTTCAGCACAGCTTGGAAATGCTTTGAACAACGTTTGAAGTGCCGAGTGTGGTATCACATAAAGTAAGGTGTTTTCGATGGCGACGGCGCGATAGCCTTTCTCGTCGTTAACTTCAGAATCTAAGAACGTAAAGCCGAACAAATCTTCACTGCCTAAACGCGCACGAAGTACGCCGTCTGATTTTCTTTGCTCCATGGAGCCCGTTCGAATGATATAAAGCGACTTCTCTTTACCCGACTCACACAGATCAACCACATCCCCTTTGCCGAGGTAAGTGATCTGAACATTAGAGGCAAGCTCACGAAGTGCTTCTTTAGGGATCTTATCGAAAGGGTCTATCTGACCGATGAATTGAAGAATATTTGGCAGCAGAGACTGGGGCATAATCACACTCACAATAATTTAATTAGTATTATTATATAACTTAAAATACTGGTTACTAGTGATTTTAATAAAACGACAAATAATAGGTTAAATATTGGACACTGGTCAGGTTTTCATCAAATTTGAAGACAAAAAAAGCACGTATTGAACGTGCTTTTAGGTGTCAGTTTGCTTTAACTAAGATTTTTAAATCACTGTCTTTTTATAAACCAAAATCTTGTTAAAACTATAACTTTTTAAAACTAAAGCTTTTTAAAACAATCAGCTAGCCACTGGTAATCTGTGATTCGTTTCCAACAGGTGACTTGCCGACGCTTGGCGCGCTTTGTCACTGTTACCCGCCATGATTGCTTCATAAATTTGGCGGTGTTCGTTAATACACGTACTTCCCTCTTCAGAAGAGTGAGAAATAAAGTTAACAAACATCGTCGTTAGGATATTGCCAAACGGCAGGTAAAAATCATTACCCGTGGCGTTAAAAATCAGGCTATGAAACTTCATGTCGATATCTAGCCAGCTCTCTTGATCAAACACGTCCGCACTCGATATTTCAACCATCTGTTGAAAAATACTCGATAGTTCAATGCGTTGCTCAGCAGTCGCCAACTGAGCAGCTAGTGCGCACGCTTCTGGTTCAATCGCTCGACGTAATCCCAAGAACTGATGGCAAAATTGGTCTGTATCTGCCAGTCCGTCCATCCATTCAATTAATTGTGGATCAAGAAAGTTCCAGAATGCGCGGTCAACCACACGAGTACCAATCTTAGGACGAGATTCTAGTAGACCTTTTGAAGTCAGAAGTTTCACCGCTTCTCTTAATGCTGTTCTACTGATACCAAATTGCTCACACAGAGCCATTTCACCAGGGATAATAGAACCTTGAGGCAAATTGCCCGACAAAATACCACGAGCGATTTCACGTGCAACTTGCACATGAAGGCTTCGCTTAGAGCCTGAAATCGAATTGAAAGAGCCAGCCATGTGTCTACTTACTTATTAGATATGTATTATTTAACCCGGACTATATCACCGATTTATACCTGCACCAACTCAGTATAAGAATAACGTGAGGTCACTCCTGATATAGTCTAGAGCAATATTTCACTCATCTTACCCCTATTCAACACATTAGACCTCTTCAATCTATTTATTCATACAAATAGTTCTTATTTACACTTTTTGAGTATGCGCGAACTCACAAAACCACTCTTACTCTCACTATTTATGTCGTTAATGATCGGTTTTGAGATGAACACCCTTGAATATGGCAAGTGTTATTGTATGATTTATTAACGCAAATAATCTACAATATAGGCGACTCTGATGTTTAACGATTTAAAAGGCAAACGCATTCTAATTACTGGCTCTACTGCTGGTATGGGCTTAGCTACCGCACGTATTTTTGCAAAGTATGGTGCAAAGATTGGCATCAATAGTCGTGCTTTCAGCCCAAAAGTGGATGACGTACTAACAGAACTCACTGCACTGGGTGGCGATGTTGCGTTTTTCCCAGCAAATCTGATGGACACATCAGAGTGCGAAAGATTAGTAAAAGAGTTCACCGAGCATTTTGGTGGCATGGATGTCTTGATCAATAACGCAGGTGGCTTAGGCGGTCGTGCAAATCTAGAAAGTATCGATGACGAGTTTTATGAACGAGTTATGGATCTCAACGTTCGCTCTGCATTAATGACAACCAAGTTCTCTATCCCCCACTTACGTGCTTCTGCTGCTGAGTCGGGGCAAACATCGTGTGTTATCAGCACGGGGTCGATTGCGGCTCGTGAAGGTGGCGGTGTGGGTGCTGGCATCTATGCAGCTTCAAAAGCGTGGTTACACGACATTCACCGTAACTGGGTGAAAGAGTTTGCGAAAGACAATATCCGTTTCAACATTGTTTCTCCGGGTACTATCGATACTGCATTTCACGATGGTAAAAGCGACGAGCTGAAATCGAATATTGCTAGCAACATCCCAATGGGGCGCTTTGGCAATATCGAAGAAGTGGCACCGACTTTTGCTTTCTTTGCATCACACGCATGCAGCGGTTACATCACGGGGCAAATCCTAGATGTAAACGGTGGGCAAATTACGCCTTAGTGTAGGTAGGTAGCACAATAAGTTACACATTACATAGGTTCCAAAGACCGAGATAGATGAGGATAAACCTCACGCTATATTAGACGTATACACTGACACTAAAAGCCAGATTCGTCTGGCTTTTTTTGTTTTAAAAGATTCAATTTCAGGTGGTTTAAATGTCAATATTTACATTGGTGGAAGATTCAAGCCGCCGAATTCATGTTCAAGTGGCGAGACAAATTGCTCGTAAGATCTTATCTGGCGAGTTACAAGAGAATCAGAAGTTACCCAGTGAAATGGATCTATGTGATATCTTCGGAGTGAGTAGAACTGCCCTTCGCGAATCAACTAAGCTACTTTCAGCAAAAGGGTTGATTGAGTCAAAGCCCAAAGTAGGCACTCGTATCAAACCAAGAACGCAATGGCACTTCTTAGATCCGCAATTGCTGTATTGGATTCAAGACTTAGAAGACACCAAACCCTTCTTGTCTCAGTTCTTAGGCTTAAGAAAAGCGATTGACCCAGAAGCGTGTGCGCTAGCAGCAACCAACGCAACGGTAGAACAACGCAAAGAGCTTTCGATTCTGTTCCAAAAGATGACCATTGCGGCCAATAGCTTTGATTATGAAGAGTGGACAACCAACGATCACCTGTTTCACCAAACGATTTTCTTATCGACAGGTAATCAGTTCTACATCCCATTCGCGAACATTCTGTCGACAATCTTCAAGCAGTTCATCGACCATTCAGCCGAAGGCGGTCGCTTCTGTTTAGAAGAACACAAAGCGATATACGACGCGATTATGTCGGGTAACGCTCAGCAGGCTCGAATAGCCTCACAAGTGTTACTAGACGATGAAAACCAAAAGCTGTCTCGGGTTGAACTCGCCATCGCATAACCAAGATTTACCAAACTGACTCGTGTATTTCAATACACGAGTCAGTCACATTTTAGCGTCCAATTTTTTACCATCCATACCGTAGTGTTTCATCTTTAAACCTTGAAGTCGGGTCGTCTCAGAGAAAGCTTACGGTTATACACATAAGGTGTTGTTTGTGTCTTCGCAATCGTACGTAAGGAAAAACTTCTCTCTCGCCTGGCCCCTCGCCTTAAACGGTATCTTGATGCAGTCGATGTTGATGATCGACACGTTGCTGGTTTCTCCTCTTGGTGAAATCCCTTTAGCTGCAATGGGGATTGCGACGACTATCGTTGCCTTTGTACTGGGAATTCAAATGGCGCTGGCAAACGGTACTCAGTTAGTATTAAGCCGCGCAGTGGGCTCTGGCATCGCCGCGTCATTATCTAAAGCATTTTGGGCAGGGTTATTTATCAACCTTGGCGTAGCAACACTGTTTTGGCTTCTGCTGACCTTTTTTGAACAACCTCTAATCCAAGCATTAACAGACGACGCTTCCCTCCACTTAGAAATCAGCCGCTATCTAGACATCTCAAAATATCTAGTGATCTTCACAGCCTTAACACAAGTAATCATTGCCTTGTTTAATGGACTGGGCAGAACTAAAGTCCCATTCAAAGGTTACTTAATTGAACTGCCTATCAATGCTGTACTCTCATATGTGCTGATTCATGGTTTTTCTAATTTTGAAGGCATTGGTGTACAAGGTGCAGCACTAGGTAGTGTTATCGCCATTACGATTCGTCTTGTGTATTTGATTCTGTGTGTGCATTACGATTCGTCCGTATCTCTGAAACTGGATACTGAAAAGTCAGAGTTCATCACTAACATCCGTCGTCACTTCATTGAGATATTCCCGGTCGCAGCGAACGTAACTATGCTTTCGATTGGCGCGACGATCTATCAGTTGTTGTACTCACAACTCAACATTAACGCCTATGTAGCGATCACCTTGGTGATGCCGTGGATACGTGCCGGTACTCAATTCATTACGGCTTGGGCTCATTCTTCCGCAATTACGATCAGCCAGGCGATCGGTTCGAAGAAAATGGATGACCTAACCAAAAACGTTGATACCAGTATTGATGTTGCGGTGGGTATCTCTGTGGTTTGTGCGGTGATGTTTGCAGGTTTAAGTTTGGTGATTGGCGATATTTACCCAGATCTTGACGCCTCGACTTATCAAGCGCTGGCCGTTATTGCCCCACTCTACATTTTCTTGCCAATCGTTCGTGGTTACAACACCGTTCACGGACACGTATTAAGAGCACTAGGAAAAACGACCGCAGTCTTCAAAATCAACTTTACAGGTCAATGGGTCGTTTCAATCCCACTGTGTGCGTTGATCATCTTTGGTTTAGACGGCTCTATCTTTTGGGCATTTGCCATCCAACCATTCGAAGAGATAGTCAAAGCCTTCCCATTCCGTCATTTGGCGCGCAAGTCTCTTAAAGAGTTTGATGCAAACAAGGCCAATGAGTTGATGTATGACTAGTGATGGTATGTCGTTCGTACCCAACTAACTCTAAGGGTCAGAGTTATCTCTAAAAGATATCAAAGATCTGTCTAAGCTCTCTGAATACAACCTTGTCCTTTGGCAAGGTTGTACTACTTTCAAGGTAAGCATTTATTGGGCTATCGACCGCATCTTTTTTGAATCGTAAACACCCAATAATTCGGTTTCAGTTAATCGCTAAAAGAATGGGTGAACACACTATGCATGACATTATTCAAGACCTTCATCATCGCTACACGGTAAAGAAATACGATCCTAGTAAGCGCATTTCATCGGAAAAAATCGAGATCATCAAAGAAGCTATCCGCCTTTCCCCTTCTTCTATCAACTCACAGCCATGGAAATTCATTCTGATAGAGAGCGAAGAGGCAAAACAACGTTTCCACGATACGTTTGCTATCAAATTCCAATTCAACCAACACCATGCGATTGAATCCTCACACATCATTCTTTTCGCTTACGATCCGCACTACACCAAAGAGAAATACGCACATCGAGTGGATGTTGAAGTGGAATCGGGTCACTTACCAGCAGAGATGCACGACAACATGCTCAATGGTGGCTACGCATTTGCCGATCTCAATACCGACGAAGCAGGCTTTAACGGTAACTGGACTAAGGCACAGCTTTACCTAGCACTCGGTAATGCCCTACACGTTCTCGCGAGACTTGAGATAGGTTCGACGCCGATGGAAGGAGTCGATATGGATTTGATTGGACAAGAATTTAGCGAAGAGCTGGACGGGCATGTATGTGAAGTTGCATTGGCAATGGGGTACTTCCTTGAAGGCGAAGACTACAATCACGGTCTTCCTAAAGCTCGACTTCCGCTAGACGAAGTGTTCAAAGTTATTTAAATGCACATTTAAACAGCGAACACAAAAAAGGCCACTTAACGCTTAGTTAGTGGCCTTCATATTATCTATTTATCTATTCTCGACTACTTGCCGTTCAGCTTAAGTGCTGAGAAAGTCACGCTGTTGTAATCGCCGTTCTTTTTATCGACAACGAAATCGCCAGTGCCTGCACAACCCGGGCCCCAAACTGGATGAGAGTCGCTTACACTACATTGACCGTACGCACCCGCTTTATAGTAAAAGTCATCTTCCGCATAGCCTGTTGGCGAATCAAGTTCATCGATGCCCTTGCTCAAGTCGATTTCATACTTAACAGTATCGTGGCGAGCTGTTTCAAATGTTAGGTACATCATTGTACCCTTCACTTCCACTTTATAGCTGAACTCTTCACCTAGAGCAATCCCCGCTTCACCAGGCTCTGCTGGGTTTTCCCAAGTATTGCCCCAAACTGGGTAAGCAATATCAGCGCGGTTAGGATCTTTCTTCTCTAGGTTACGTTCATAGTTCCAAAAGACTGAGCCCATCTCTTGATCAGGAAACTTCTTATAGAAGATTTTTAGTGGTTCGTTACCGTGGCCGTAACCTGTTTTTGCTTTGATCAAAGCATCGTGTTTCTTCGCGTGTATCTGACCAACAACCACTGAGTGAGCTGGGTACCTTTCAGGGTGCTTAGCGTTAATCGCAACGTGATTCACTTTTAGCGTCGCTTCTAGCGTTCCACCAACCGCACTGTATTCACTCGCTGCTGGGTGGCTCGATAATGCCCACTGGTTTCCTTTGTCAGCCGTATCGATCGAGAAATCAGCACCGCGTGGCATCTGGCGTAATTCAGAGCGTGCGTTTTTCGAGTTCTTCGTGGTAATCGCTTGGTTTTGTACTTCAAAGACAAGATTACCGTCTTTATCAAGGTGGAAGAAATCGCTGTGTGAGTAGCTCATCATGGCTACCCCTTCGATTTCATCAACACGTCCATCTTCATTAATATCTGAAGGGATCGTTATTTTCCAATTACGCATATCAAACTTATCAGCGGGAACTGGATAAGACACACCGTTATTTGCAAACGACACAATAGGAACTGCTGATAGCAAAGCTATAATTTGAGTTCGGTTTGCTAGCGCACGGACTTCGTCAGCCACGACAGCAAAACCTCGACCATGCTCGCCTGCTCTCGCCGCCTCAATGGATGCATTCAGCGCAAGCAAGTTGGTTTGCTCAGCAATACCACCAATCACAGACACTATCGACTGAATGCTCTGTGTTTCATTGGCCATAGAACGAATATCATCCGACGTCGTACAAACTTGCTTCTCAAGATCACTGATGTACGTTTCGGTCACAGTGTTAATTTGCTTAGTCTCATCACTGGACACGGCCGCATCTTGCGCTGCTTCTGCCGCAAACTGTGAGTTCTTCTCGACTTCACTTGAAGCCTCGGACAATCCATTAATCGCAGAGACCACCTGAACCGTTTCATCGGTATGAACTTTCAGTACATCGCTGGTTTCCTTGCAGCCTTCTCGAATACTTAATACCTTGGTATCAAGATCTGAGTTCTTGAATTTCACGTCTTTAACCATCTCTTGCAAGCCAATGATGAACAAGTTGATGTCTTTGGCGATGTGTCCTAGGTCGTCATTACCTTTCTCTGCGAGCCTTTGGGTCAGGTCGCCATTACCTTGAGAAAGGTCGTGAACAATCTTACGCAATGACACGATTGGGCGGTAGAAACGATTCAGGAGTAAAATCATCAATATGACCGACCCCAACACACAGGCAATAATCAGCATTCGAGCATCCGACATCACACCATTCAGCTGATCGAGCGCAAGTTCAGGATCAATACTTGAAATCATGTACCACTCTTTCTGGCTGCCAATATCGACCTTCTTAGCCATCAAGATTCGCTGATTACCATCAATCACACCTTCAATGAATTGGTCCGGTCGTTCGATAGCTTCATTGAGTTTCATTAAGGCGTCAGCAGAAGATATATTGCTCTGTGGAAGCACGTTTTCTATTGTGGATGCAATTACCATCCCTCTCTCATCCACAATGATACCTTTGGCTTCGTAGATGCTATCTAGCTGTTTGAGCTGAGTTTCCAAATCATCAAATCGAATGTCTGCCATGATGACGCGATCTTGATAGGTGTAAGTCACACCAATCATAGGCACTTGAGTACTCTTAGTGAAAAACAGCTCACTAAAAGATAAACCTGATTTCAATTTCGCTTGTTGATACCAAGGACGAGTCGTTGGGTTGTATTTTTCTTTGATTCCAACACCGTTGGGGAAAGACTCTGAAGGACGAGAAGTGTAAGACCGACCATCATCAAAACCCACTACAATCTTGTCAATACCACCGAGTTTAGCGGCAAAATGCATCAGCGCTTCGTTTGGTACTTGGTATGGGGATTTCATGAACTCTTGTGCAACGGAATTGACCGTATCGATGGTGCGCTGGACGGTGCTTTCAATCTGATTAATTTCTATCGTTAACGAGTGATCAATCTCGTTATAAATCGTTTGGTTTACTTGATCAGTGGCCAGGCTAAGCGTAAACCAGTTCGTAAATGCCAAGGCACTGGAACTGACGATAGCGACCATCAAAATCAATTTTCCTTTAAACCCAAAAGACAGCTTAGAATCCTTAAAACTTATCATCCCTATCAACCTATACCTGTTATTCCCACCCAAACGAGACGGTCATTCCTTCTATTTTCAATGGTACGGTCAGCGAAACTCACCCATACCGCCCATAGTCACAATCACCAATTTAATTAATATTGTATGCTTAATTAGCTGGCATTTTCTGTGAGCGATCTTGATATATTAAAAGTAGTTAAAAACACCTTGTGACATAGTTATCATTTATGAATCTGGAATACACTCCGAGTATAGCCAAGCAAGGTGACACGAAAAAACGATCTAATTACAGATAGTTAACTTCCAACCTCACCAATATAGCGCTTCACTGAAATAACCTTGTCGACACGAACTCGTCGAATCAAAAACGAGCATCACCTCACATTTTCACTCTTTAACTATTCACTAAAGGCATTCAACCTCAAGATTCATTTGTAATACAATAACTCTTGATGTATGGTGTATTTGAATCATAACTTAAGTTCTTTCTGGATGCTTTTGTACAATTCGAAGTGGTAATTGAAGCGACTCGCTTTAAGGTCATTGAACACGCTTAATGTAGAAACTGTCGGGGGATCTCGTTAATCGTTATTCACTGGTATTGTTCATTTGTTTTTCCAGACGGCTAGTCCGAATACGCCCACATAGTCACCAGCTATGTGGGCTTTTTTTTATTTGTTGCTGATTACTCGGGTTTTAGTTATCGATCTAGGGCGCGAAGTGTCACCCATTATTGTCAGTTTTAGGTACTTGTTTGTGTAAAAATAGAGTGTCAGCTCCTGTCTAACAAAGCGCATCTACAACGATAGGTTTATGGTGGCGTAGAGCGTTGATATACATAATTAAAAGTCGAAACCGGTAAAGTTTGGATTGGATAGAACAACAAGAGTAAAAAAGTAGAACGAGAAAATTAATACTGATGACAGCTGGCTTTACGAGGGAGAGTGAAACCGTGGGAGCAAACTGGTATTAAGGATAAAACAGGGAGCGAGGATAAAACAGGATTATAGATAAGACTTGTTCAGATAAAAACGAACCTCGCTGAGGTATCGCCGCCTAAATGACAGGCAATACCCGAGCGAGGTCGTACGTCGATTACTTCTCTAGTTTAGCGAAGTAGTCGAAGATTACTGGTACGTCGTTGTTACCCATTCCTGCGTCAACAGCAGCTTGTAGGCTAGTTGCAGTACCTTGAGCAATTAGAGACTCAGTACCTAGCTCTTCACAAAGAGCAAGGAAGTAACCAAGATCTTTGTTAGCGTTAGCAACAGAGAAACCTAGCTTCTCTTCGCCGTCTACTGCGTAGAACTTACAGAATTGCATGAATGGTGAGTTAGATGGACCTGCAGACATGATGTCAAACAGTTGTTGGCCATCAACACCAGCGCGTTGAGCAACAGCGAAAGCTTGAGACATAGTCGCAACAGTCGTCATACCCATGAAGTTGTTTACAAGCTTAGTAACGTGACCAGAACCTAGAGCACCTAGGTGGAATACGTTTTCGCCTTGCTCTTCAAGAACAGGTTTAACTTTGTTGAAAGTTTCCATGTCGCCAGCAGCCATGATGTTCAGAAGACCATCTTTAGCGTGTGCAGGAGTACGGCCTAGAGGTGCGTCGATCATGCCCGCGCCTTTTTCAGCTAGAGCTGCGCCGATTTTCTTAGTAGAAGCAGGGATAGAAGTACCGAAGTCTACTAATACTGCGCCTTCTTTGATGCCAGCTAGAACGCCGTCGTCACCGTAAACGATTTTTTCAACAACAGCTGAAGTTGTAAGACAAAACTGAACGATGTCACTTGCAGCAGCTAGTTCTTTAGCAGAAGTGAATGCAGTTGCATTGCCGCGATCTGTAACGCGAGCAACAGCTTCAGCGCTTAGATCCATTACGTTTACGTGGTAGCCGCGCTTTTGTAGGTTTTCAACCATGTTGCCGCCCATAAGACCTAGGCCAATGAAACCGATTACAGGTTTAGTCATGTTCAAACTCCAAATATAGTATTGTATGATTATATGGTCATTATAATAACGACGTCTTTTCCGTTACGCAATAGTTTTAGGGTAATCCTTCAATGCTTAGACGCAAGTTGTGACGGGGATTCACTTTACGAGAAAATATGGTCACGCTTTGTACTTACAAGAGCGATATACCAATCAAAAAATAGCCTGTTGATGAAATAACGTACTCTAAATGTCATACGATTAATGAGAATAAGCCACTCCAATAACGATTATTAACCTGCCGTCCCTTTTTTCAGACAAGGTTAAGGCTGCCCACTGTCAGTAATTGACAAATTATTGGAAGACAGTCACTGCCCTAGCCTTGGTAAGGTTTACTGAACACGAGGTTTAAACCAAAGTTTTGTCGCCACTTACTAAGCCTGGCACTCTTGCTACTTAGCCTCTAACTAACCAACGCTACCTCTTCCCACCTTGTAGGCTACTGCCTGTTCTGTGCAAACAAAAAAACTCCGAGCTTTGGCCCGGAGTTTTTGGTATCTAGCTGCTAATTCAACGAATTACAGTTCAATTGAAACCGTTTCACCATCAACATTAAGCAGTAGCGTGTTGCCTTCAAGCTTGTGAGACACTTCAACTTGCTCACCTTCGTTCTTATTTGGAACAAGAAGCGTCAAGATGTTGTGCTCTTTAGAAGGCTTGAATTCCACTTCAACGTGACGGTGGATCTCAAGATCTTTGAACTCATATGGGTCTACTTCACCGAAACCTTCAACGTTCTTAACTGAAGTGATGTTATCAGCAGACTCATTGATGAAGTTCACGTCTAGGTGCGCTACTTCGCCACGGATAGTGAAAGACTTATCAGCCACTTCGTTTGCGAAAGTTGTGTGCATTAGCCAAGTCATGTCTTTCTCTTCAGAAAGCGTTGCCTTGTCTTGCATTACGAATACTTTACCTTGAACAAACCAGATCTTACGCTTGTAAGATTCGATTTCAGGAACGAAGTACTTGTAAGATGCCGTTGCGTCACCTTCAACCATCTTCACATCAGATTCTGTGTCGAAGTCAGAGATTGTACCGCCCGCTTCAATACAGAAACGATCTTGGTGGTTTTCGTAACCTGTGTTCTTGTTCTCGCCGTACTGACCTTTACCGCCAAATAGTGGCAGGTTTTTAGAGAACGTTTGACGACGCCATTTGGTGTGCATATCAACACCGAAACCACCGTAGTAGCCAGTGATTGACGCCAGCGTTTCACCGAATGCATGCAACGTGAATGCGTTTTGGTCACCGTGAGAGTGGCTGATTGAGCCAAACGGAGAACATTTGAATACCATGTGAATATGGTTATCACGTTCAGTCATCTTGTTGTGGAATGCAGCCCAACCAGTGATTGGGAATACTTTCAACAGAGGGTCGTTTGATGGTGCTTTCTCTTCTGGAGCATCCCATAGGAAGTTGAAGCGAAGATCATCGTAACCGAAGTCCCACCAGCCGAAGTTGTAGAACTTCGTATGAGCTTCAGTATCACGGCCTTTAAGCTGGTTGTAGTACCAAACGTACTCAGGTTTCTGGTTAACACCTGCGTAGTGCTTGATGTTGTAAGCCAGTTTTAGACCTGGGAAGTCACCAATTGAAGACTGGTCACAGAAGCTCGCACGTTTAGAGTGAACAGGCATGCAGTAAAGCGGAAAGTCACCTGTGTTTTCGTAGAATGTTTTATTGAACATGTCTACGCCACAGTATGCTTTCAATAGGTCGAATGCTTCACCTAGGAATGCAGTTTGCGTGTTCCAGTAGTCAGGACCTTCAGCCCAACCGCCGTCTTCACCGCCCCATGGTGGGTAGTGCACTGCGTAGTATTCTAATGCGTAGGCAATGTACTCGCCTGCTTTCGGGTGATCGTGATAAAGCGCGATACACGTTGGGATGATAGCAGAAGAGATAGAACGAACACCGTGGCTGTTTAGCGGGTTGTTCAGTAGATCAACCGTCACTTTCAGGTGGTGCATGATTTCGTCTAGACGCTCAATCAAAGCATCTTGAACTTGCTGACGCTCTTCGTCTGTGAAGTAAGCGTGTAGCCAGTCGTAACCCCAAGCCATTGCTGCGATAACACGGAACGCCGCTTCATCGTTGTAGCCACGAGAAGTCACACCTTCTGGATCGTACGTAGACAGTTTTAGAGTCCAAGCTTTCGCTTTTGCGATTAGCTCTTCGTCCTCTTTCACGATACCTGCAATTGCAAGGTTACGTGTCGCGTTCAGTGCCATTTGGCAATCAACGTACATTTGACGCCAGTAAGGACGCCACAAAGAAGCTTTGCCTACTGTTTCCGCAGGGTACGCTTGAGGCTCTTCAAAAGGTGCTGTCTCAAGGAACTTAACCGTAGAATTGTTGTAGAAATCATCAAACATGCAGTGAGCTTCATCAGCTTTCACTTTTGCTTTGAATTCTTCTAATTGATCAGCTTGAACAAGAAGACGTGGACGTGCTTCGCTCAAGTTGTCTAGGAATGATAGGTCGAAGTCACGTTTTTGTACTTCGATAGGGAGTAGGTCTACAAGATTACCTGCTGAAGTGTCATTCTCCAGCTTCATCTTCCTGATTGCATCAAGAGATTTTTGGTCGCTCATTCTAACTCACTTATATTCAAGTTGACTGAAAGGAATTAGCAACAATATACGTCTTATTGTAGGACAATTAAATCTGTTTCGATTCGATTGAACACTTTTTTACAGTTTTCGTGATTTAGGTCTGATGTTGTACTCCAGAGCAAGCGCTCCCTGTTATGCTGCTCGCCCCCAATCCATGCAGATGCTCCATCTTTGCAAAGCAAAAAAATGCGATGCCCTATCGAGCATCGCATTCTATTAAACATTTTCTACGTATTAGCTTTCAGTGACCGCTTTCGCTTGCTTGCCACCATCATCGACAGCTTTAACTAGCAGCATACCAACACCGCCAACTATCACACCACATAGGATGAAGACCAGACTTCCCCACATTGGGTTTGGAAGCATTGCCATCAGCATAATACCAACACCCGCTACTGCGATAAGTTTACCAAGCATCTCACGCTGTTTGTTGTCTAGTTTCTTCTGTTCCGCTGACTCAGCAACAAGTGGCGTTGCTAGGTTGCCGAAGAACTTATCAACGTCAGCCTGACGCTTCTCAGTTAATGGCTTGTAGAACAGAGTTGATAGGATGAAGAAACCACCTGTCAGAGTAATGTGCGCAACCAGACCGATAGCAACCTTAACATCAGACCATTCACGGCTTGTTAGTTCTTCCAGACCGAAGACTGACGACACCATTTCAGCATTAACAACGAAACCTACGTAATAAGAAACGAAACCACCGACAACTAGCGTACCCCAACCAGCCCAGTCCGGTGTCTTCTTAATAAAGAAGCCAAGGAACGCAGGAATTGTCATTGGGAAGCCGATAAGTGCGCCCACATACATCATTGTATCGAACAAGCTCAAACCTTTAAGCGAGTTAATGAACTGTGCGATAAGGATAATAGCGATACCAAACACGGCAGAAGTAATCTTAGAAACCGTTACAAGCTCTTTCTCTGTAGCGTTGCCTTTACGAACGATTGGTTCGTAGAAGTTCTTAACGAAAATACCTGAGTTACGGTTTAGACCAGAATCCATTGAAGACATTGTCGCGGCAAACATAGCAGCAACGAGAAGACCAACCATACCTGCTGGCATGTACTCTTGTACGAAGTATAGGTACGCAAAGTCACCCGCTTTCTTACCTGCTTCTGGGTAAGCTGCTGCTAGGTCGACACCTTGACCTGCAATGTACCAAGAAGGCATAAACCAGATGAATACACCACAAAGCATTAGCACACACGCCAGTAGCGCTGCTTTCTTCGCGTTCTTTGAGTCTTTAGCCGCAAGGTAACGGTAAGAGTTAAGCATGTTGTTAGTAATAGAGAACTGCTTAACGAAGATGAAGAATGCCCAAATACTGAAGATGCTTAGGTAGTTAATGTTGTTACCAGAAAGGAAAGAACCGCCTTCCGCTACTGGGAAGTTATTTACGATTTCACCAACACCGCCACCTTGAACAACAGCAACAACAGCACATGTCACGGTTACTGCCATGATGATAACCATCTGCATGAAGTCAGATGCGATTACCGCCCATGAACCACCTGTTACTGACATCGCCAATACAACCAAACCAGTAATCCAGATTGTGGCTGTCATGTCGAAGCCGAAGATACCAGAAGCGATGATTGCCAGTGCGTTTAGCCATACACCCGCAGAAACAACACTGTTCGGCATTGAAGACCAAGTGAATACTTGCTCGTTCGTCGTACCAAAACGCATACGAATAGCTTCGATTACAGTTACTACGCGTAGTTGACGGAATTTTGGAGCGAAGTATGCAAAGTTCATGAAGTAGCCAAATGCATTCGCTACGAAGATAACCGCGACGGCAAAACCATCGTTATACGCTTTACCAGCCGCACCGGTGAATGTCCATGCACTAAACTGGGTCATAAAGGCGGTTGCACCAACCATCCACCACAACATGTTACCGCCCCCGCGGAAGTAGTCACTGGTGGTACTTGTAAATGTTCTAAACATCCAACCTATCGCGATCAAGAATAGGAAATAAATGCCGACAATAATCGTGTTGAGTTCCATCGTGTATCCTTTGTCCGTTGTATTTTGTTACGAGGACTATAGGAAATCCCAAACTTTATTTGTAGTACAATAATCCAAATAAGTGATGGCGATCTTATTTTGATTGATTAAGTTAATTATATATATGACATAGGATGGAATATGGCCAATCCATTAAGGAAATTACTGGTGTTTGAGGTAAAAACTCAAAAAACCAAGACCAAAGAACATAATAACCATCAAAATCAAAGGCTTATAACAAAATGAGACTTTGCACACTTATTAACAAATACAACCAAACACATATAAATATAAAATTCTCAAAAATAATAAAAGCCAAACCAGAGCTGAACTCCCCCTCATTTATCACACAATAAACCAGTGTTTTTTATCTATTGAGAGTGGATAATTTCATTAGAATTCAACTTAAATTAATCCATATTGAAGCGGCATATCCTGTTCAAACGATGGCGGATTCAAAATATACAAAAATGAAAAATCATGGATGACGCATAATTATATGAGGGGAGTTCGAGTGTCTAAAAACGAATATCGAGCGTAATATTATTGTTATTTTGATGGTAAAGAGAACGACCGCTAGGCGTATACAAGAAGGAATTAACTTAAGAAGGAGCTAAAAGCGAGGATGAACCAAAACAGTGCCACACATGGTGCAACACGCTTTCTAAAAACAAAAAAGGCATGCACTTGGCATACCTTTTTGACTGGTTCAAATGAAGTTGAAAACCGTCTTTAGCTTGCAGTCGCCAAGCGGTGGTTAGCATCTTGCAAGTGAGCAGCTGACATTGTACGCGCTTTTTCACTGTCGCCAGCCATGATCGCTTCATAAATTCTGCGGTGTTCATTGATACATGTGCTGCCCTCTTCAGAAGAGTGCACGATGAAGTTCATGAACATGGTCGTCAGAATGTTGCCAAATGGCAGGTAGAAGTCGTTACCAGTTGCATTGAAGATCAAGCTGTGGAAACGAATGTCGATGTTTGTCCAGCTTTCTTGGTCAAATACTTCAGCAGCATCCACTTCTACCATCTTTTGAAAGATCTCTGAAAGCTCGATGCGTTGCTCAGCAGTTGCAAACCTTGCTGCCAATGCACATGCCTCTGGTTCAATCGCACGACGAAGGCCTAAGAACTGAGAACAGAATTGGTCTATGTCGGTTAGGCCGTCCATCCATTCAATCAGTTGAGGATCAAGAAAGTTCCAGTACGCACGGTCGACTACGCGAGTACCAATTTTTGGGCGCGACTCTAACAAGCCTTTAGAAGTCAAAAGCTTAACAGCTTCACGAAGCGCCGTTCGGCTGATACCAAATTGTTCACACAACGCCATTTCACCAGGAATAATAGAACCTTGAGGCAGATCGCCAGACAAGATCCCACGAGCTATCTCACGCGCTACTTGAACGTGCAGGCTGCGCTTCGAGCCCGAAATTGAATTAAAACAGCTAACCATAAGTTCACTTATTTTATATGTTATGTTTATGTATTATTTAAGGATCACTATAACAGTATTTCAACCTATCGCCAATTAAGTAAAATCTCAAACCCTAATAGCCTACTATTTTACTCAACTAATCAAACACTTAGAAAGCATCCAAATTCAGGCACTCAGAAACAATATGTTACACCACTCATAAATCCGTCATCAAAACGCATCGGTTCTGTCATCCTCGATTTCTATACTCCCTCCCCAACAAATCACTCAATTGGACTGAAATAATGAAACCGACAAAAACGAATCTTACGCTTAAAAGCGCTATTACTGCTGCGCTGATTTTTTCTGGTTCTGCATTAGCAATGGATACACGATACGAAGATCGTACTGGCAACTTGGTCGCGGATATTCCTCAAGACGAATCGCAATGGGTTGATCCAAACACGCTAATTTTTGCTTATACACCAGTTGAAGATCCAGCAGTATACGCTGATGTGTGGAGCGAGTTTTTGAGCCACCTTGAAAAAACAACGGAAAAGACGGTTCGTTTCTTTCCTGTTCAAAATAACGCAGCTCAAATCGAAGCTATGCGTTCAGGTCGTCTGCATATCGCAGGTTTCAACACAGGTTCTACACCACTAGCGGTTAACTGCGCAGGCTTTGCCCCATTCACCATGATGGCCGCGGAAGATGGCTCTTTCGGTTACGAAATGGAAATCATCACTCATCCGGGTTCTGGTATTGAAAACGTGGAAGATCTAAAAGGTAAAAATTTAGCGTTCACATCACAAACATCGAACTCTGGCTTTAAAGCACCTTCTGCCATTTTGGACGCGGAATACCAACTTCAACCTGACCGTGATTTCAAACCTGCATTCTCTGGTGCGCACGACAACTCTATATTAGGTGTGGCGCACAAAGACTACGATGCAGCAGCGGTAGCGAACTCAGTATTGAACCGCATGCTTTCACGCGAAGTGGTGAAAGAAGATCAAATCAAGAGCATCTACAAGTCTCAAACCTTCCCAACAACGGCTTACGGCACAGCGCATAACCTAACGCCAGAGCTGCAAGAGAAGATTCAAAAAGCCTTCTTCACTTTCGACTGGGAAGGCACAAAGCTTCAAGAAGAATTTGAGCGTAACGGCGAAGCGAAGTTTGTTCCAATCACTTACCAAGAGCATTGGGAAGTCATTCGCACTATCGATACAGCAAACAAAGTGTCTTACACCTGTAGCTAAACGACTCAAACGCTAAACCAGTACCACACAGATAAACCCGTAACACACACTAAAACTAGCTGCAGGTACATGTGCCTGCAGTTACTCACCACTTTCAGCGGTTTACTTCCCATTTCAGCCTCAGGCGAACGCTTAGTACACCGGTCTTATAGGAATACTATGTCTACTCTTACCCTAAAAGGGCTTACCAAGCACTACTCCAGTTCTGATAAAGCCTTGACCAACGTTAGCTTGTCGGTGAATGCCGGCGAAGTGGTTGGATTGATTGGCCCATCTGGTGCCGGAAAATCAACGCTTATTCGTTGTATTAACCGGCTCACCGAACCCACCAGCGGCGAAGTAATCTTTTCCAATACCAATCTAGAAACGCTTTCCAAGCGCCAACTAAGACAATCACGCCGCGAGATTGGGATGATCTTCCAAGAGTACGCGCTGATTGAACGTTTAACGGTAATGGAAAACGTGCTTTCAGGCCGTTTAGGGTATGTGAATTTCTGGCAAAGCTTCACTCGCCGCTTTCCAGAGTCGGATATCCAAGCAGCCTATGCCCTACTCGATCGTGTGGGGTTATTGGAACACGCAAATAAGAGAGCTGACGCTCTGTCGGGTGGTCAGCGTCAACGTGTTGGTATTGCCCGAGCACTCGCTCAGAAACCCAAGTTACTCTTGATTGACGAACCAACAGCGGCACTTGATCCACGTACGGCACGCCAAATCATGCGCTTGATTAGCGAAATTTGTTCTGAGCAACAACTTCCAGCCATCATTAATATTCACGATGTGCAGTTAGCCAAACAGTGGACAAAGCCACCTTTGATTTCAAGCCCATGGTTACGTTGGAGCTTGATCATCGTAGTCGCGGTTTACTTGTACCTAGCGACACAATCAGTTGATGTCAATTGGGCTCGTATCTACGAAGGTAGCGAGCGTGGTTTACAGTTCATTATGGCCTTCATGAACCCAGATTTCAGCGGACGCTGGGACAACATATATCAAGGCTTAATTGAAAGTCTGACCATGACACTTACCTCAACGGTCGCTGGTGTGATTCTTTCTATTCCATTTGGGCTTGGTGCAGCAAAGAACTTAGCACCAACGCCAATCTACCTATTTTGTCGTGGATTCATTTCTATAGCCCGAAGCTTACAAGAGATCATCGTCGCTATTTTATGTGTTGCGCTATTTGGCTTTGGCACCTTTGCTGGTTTTGTCACGCTAACCTTCGTGACCATAGGCTTTCTTGCAAAACTGTTTGCTGATGAAATCGAAGCCATTGACCCTGCGCCACTCACTGCAATGCGTGCGACTGACGCAAGCTGGCTACAACAAGTGAATTACGCCATTCAAGCACAAGTTATGCCGCGCTTTATTGGCCTTTCGATGTACCGACTTGACATCAACTTCCGTGAGTCTGCCGTGATTGGCATTGTTGGCGCAGGTGGTATTGGCGCAACATTGAATACAGCAATGGACCGCTACGAGTACAGCGCCGCAGTCGCTATCCTATTGATTATTATCGTGATCATGATGTTGTGTGAATATCTATCGACCATCATCCGTAAGCATGTGCAGTAAGGAACGACCAATGAGCACGCTAAATGACACACCTTCAATCGCCATGAATCATACCCAATGGCAGCGTTACGACAGTAAACAGAGTCTGATGCTTTGGATTGGCTGGCTTTGCTTTGTTGCTTTGACCGTTTTTGCATGGCAAGTCATGAACAAGGATACGATTTGGTACTTTGTGACTGACTCACCAAATCAACTTGCTGATATATCTTCACGTATGTGGCCGCCGAGATGGAGCTACTTAGATTCACTTTGGAGCCCGTTGTGGGACACCATTAACATCGCGACACTTGGCACATTGTTGGGGATCGTACTGGCGTTTCCGGTTGCGTTCTTAGCGGCACGTAACACGACACCAAGCATGACGTTTATCAGACCTATTGCGCTCTTTATCATCGCGGCAAGCCGTTCAATTAACTCTTTAATTTGGGCTCTTCTGTTAGTGGCGATCATCGGCCCAGGCTTGTTGGCGGGTATTATCGCGATTGCCCTACGCTCGATTGGTTTCGTGGCTAAGTTGATGTACGAAGCAATTGAAGAAGTGAACGCAACACAAATGTCAGCGATTCAATCGACGGGCGCATCTCCGCTGCAAGTGTTGAACTACGGCATTCTTCCTCAAGTGATGCCAAGCTTTATCGGCACGAGCTTGTTTCGTTGGGATATCAACATTCGGGAATCTACAGTATTAGGATTAGTAGGCGCAGGCGGTATCGGTTTGAAACTGCAAGAATCAATGGCGATGCTGGCATGGCCTCAAGTGACTGTGATTTTCTGTGCGATTCTCGTGACGGTTGTCTTCTCAGAATGGTTGGCTGCCAAAGCTCGAAAAGCCCTCATCTAAATAATAAAACAACGTCAAATTGACGGTTAGCTAAGATCAAAGCCTACTCACAGAGTAGGCTTTTGTTTGTTGAGGTGTTACGGACAAACTCACGCTTAGAAGCGCACTTCATTAACGACCGTCCCTACCCCTTCAATGGTAACACTCACTTTGTCTTTATCGGATAACGCAAACGTTCTGCCCGGTGTGCCCATAAAAATAAGATCGCCCGGCTTAAGGGTAAAATAGTGACTCAAGTAGCTAACCACTTTTCGAGGCTTGTGGATCATGAACGAGGTACTTTCTTGCTGCACAACCTCTCCGTTAACACGAGTGGTCAGTTGCACCTTGTTATAATCGATGCCACGAACAATCGTATTACCAATCGGCCCAAAGCCGTCGGATGCTTTCGCTCGTAACCATTGTAAATCCGTGCCTTGCCAGCTTCTTTCTGTAATATCGTTACCCACAGTGACACCAAAGATCGCTTGTTCGGCTTCTTCTTCATTGGCTCGGCTAAGCTCCTTACCAATCACGACCACCAGCTCTCCTTCAAAGTGGACGTTCTTCGCTTTAGGTGGCATTTGAATCACTTCGCCTGTCAGGATTAAAGAAGAAGGAAGTTTAAGAAACATAGGGGGCGGCGCATTGGCAGGTGATGCTAGGTGACTGGCGAAGTTCATCCCTACCGCAAACACCTTTTCAGGCTTGATAGGCAATAATACTTCGACAGACTCAAGAGGAATCGAGGTTTTTGCGACGGCATACTCACCGAAGATGTCACCGCTGATAGGTAACACATCGCCTTTATCTAACTTCCCATAACTGATTTTGTCTTGATATTGATAGCGTACGAATTCCTTGATGCTGTTCTTAACTACGGTTTCCGCATTGACATAAGCAGCGCTTGAAATCATCAATACCGCCATTAATCCTTTCATACTTGATTCCCTTGTCGATTAATCTCCAATCTAAACTCTAGTCCACTCTGGTTATCTTCGGCCTACTCTGGTTATCTTCGAGCCACTCTAATTCCCCACGGTCAATTCCAGTACGCGTGAAAGAGTGACTCTCAAATCACATACATAAAAAAACCGAGCAACTCGCAACGAGTTACTCGGTTTGACTTATTTCCGATATTCTTTGTCATCGACATTAGTTTCGTTCAGTTATTTAGATGCGAGCACCCTACCAACCGAACATGACGTGGCACTTCGTTCCCGCAAAGCACCACATCAGCACATACCGTCATTAAACGATATATGTTGATCATTTACAGTTGAGCAAATGATCCTTCCCACGAGTATGTCTCACCAGCAAACTCAACAGTGTGAGTTGCTTGCTGCGCGTCTTCAGCTTGGTTTGAAATACCGTAGTGGTAAGTGTTGCCAGATGTCGTTTGAATACGCACAACAGTCCCGACACTGTTATGACCAACAACAGACACCGATTTAACCAGACCACGAGCGCCTACAGAGGCTTCGATAGACTCGTTAAAGTAACCGTGTGTTTCCAATACAGAAGCAAACACATGGTTTTGACCAGACTGACGTAAGATGAACGCAGGCTCACTCTTAAGATTGAAGTCTGGATCGTTAGCACCAGTGCGAGCAAAGATAACTTCGCTGCCCACATTAGCGCTGGTTACTAGGCTGTAGTAGCTGCTGTCATGTAGCCAGCTTACTAGAGAACCTTCTTCGTTCACTTTGCCTGAAGCCACGTTCCATAGGTGTTGGTAACCGTTGTCTTCACCTAGTGGCTTAAGCGTTTTTTCCATGTTGTAATCGAAGTCAGTACGGATGATTTGACCAGAGTGGTGAACTGGTAAGTCGTACTGGTGCTCAGCGTCAGCTTCGATGCGGTAAACATCAATCACTAGCGGCTTTTCGAACTCAGGAAGATCTGCAAGAATCACGCTGCGCTGCATGTCTACGCCAGTGTAGTACTCAGAAATCGTGCCGCTCATACCTTGTAGAGACTGATCGTCTGCTACGAAGAAGTGCTTCTGACCAAACTTAGACTCAGCCAATGCTGTGTTGAAGTTGTTCTGGGTTTTCTGATCAACCGTTACTGTGTTGTGAGCAACCGTCTGCTTACAGTAAGACTTGTTCTCTGGAATGTAACGACCACCAAACTTAGGCTCAACGTTTACCCAGCGACCAAAGCCGTAATCGTGCAGCACTTCGTGGCCACGGTTGAATACGCTTAGATGCAGGCCGTCGTAGTGACCGTGGTCTAGCGCAGAGTGGTACTGGTGGTCGCTGCCGTGTTGACCAAACCAAATCAACGCCATGGTATCTGCGGTCTTAGGGTCGCCGTCTTTTTCGTCACGGTGACGAAGAATGCTTACGCCGCCTTTTTCACCTTCAGGGCCATCCGTTACAAACAGGCTACCCCAGTTGAATGCTTTGATGTCGTCTGCTGCATCAACCGCATCAGACAGTGTTTTACCAGAAGCATGAACCCAAACGTCTTGTTGGTGATCAGCCATACCAAGCAGAGTTTCAGTCTGCTCGTAACGGTGGTAACACACAGACGTCGCCATGATCACGCCTTCATCGTTGATAGAGATCGTCTTCGATGAATCGTTCAGAGCTGGCAATGTGCCGTCTGGGAAGGCTGTTTTGAATACAGAGTAAGAGGTTGTCTTGATCACTGAATCGTTAAATTGGTAAATACCGACCTCTGGTTGACGACGTTCAATCGCTTCTGCGAATAGGTAGATTGGACGCAGAGAGAAACGGTGGTAGTAAGGACCTTCCATGTAGTAGCCGTCTGGCGAGAACAGTTGATCAAGTTGCGCTAAGAAACCGCCGCTTACTTTGTCCAGTTTTAAGCCGTACAGTGCTTTGTCTACTGACTCTTGGTCGTTGATCGCGTAACCACAGATGCCAACCGCAGCCACAGCCCATAGACCGTGGTTGTGTACGATGTCGAAGTCATGACCGTAAGTCACGACGAATAGGTCGATCATTTGCTTAAACAAGTCGTTTTCGATCAGTGTTTTTTGATCTTCAGAAATCGTGTGGTAAACACAGCTATACGCACACGAAGCGTACAGCATCCACATGTTTTCATTCAATGTTTGGTGGAAGATCTTACCCGGTGGGTTAGTGTCACGGCTTGTGTTGCTCTCTAACGTTGGGTAAACCTTCGCGTACGCAGTTAGCATATCTACGATGTAATCACGGTACTTCGATTCCTCAGTGATAAGGAACAAACGACCCGCTAGATCCATGTGGATGTAGTTTTGCTTATGACGGTTATGTTCGTAACCGCCGCCTTCACCATGACCTGGTACTTCAATGCCAACTTCAGCCATGTAAGCGTCAGTTTGTTTAATGTCACGAGTCAGTGCGTTACCTAAAAGGCTATCCTTGCCAAGTTCTTTACGAAGCTCTGCTGCTTCATCAAAGTTAAGTAAAAGTGGTTGATAGCTCATTATTATTTCCCCTGCTCTGCAGTGCTAAGTTCTTCTGAATTTGTTTCTTGTAGAGTTGTCTCTACTGAGTAGAAGCCTGTCCAGCTGTATACTTTGCCGTTCAGTTCTACCTTGTGTTCTGTGCTGTCAGTCGCGCCAAGTTGGTTGCTGATCATCACTGTCACGTTTGATTTCTCTGTGCTGATTTCGATGACTGAACCCACATTTGTATGCGCGACAACCTTGATGTTTTTCACAACGCCGCGAGCATTGACTGATTGCTCGAACTCTTCGTTGAAGTAACCGTGCGTTTCTAGAACAGAAGCGAACAGTGTTGTTTCACCCTTGCTACGTAGAATGAAAGCAGGCTCTGAGCGTAGGTTGAAGCTTGGGTCATTCGCGCCAGTGCGAGTAAAGATAACTTCAGCATTGTCGTTAGACGTTGCACCTAACCATGTGTAGTAGGTGTTGTTTTGTAGCCAGCTCACAAGTGCCGTGCCATCCACATCACCGCTTGCTACGTTCCATAGGTGTTGGTAACCGAAGTCACTACCCAGCGTGTTCAACTCTTTGTTCGCTTGGTATTCAAAGTTAGTACGAACAATCTGACCGACATATTGGTGCGAGTAATCGTATTGGTGTTCGCCTTCGCCACCTTTCTCAGAATCTAAACGGTAAAGATCCAATAGTAGCGGAGATTCCAACTCTTCAAGATTTAGCATGAACACGCTGCGTTGCATGTCAAAACCTTGGTAGTGATCGTTAGCAAACGCACTCATCCCGTTGATTTGCTCGTCTTCTACTTTGAAGAAGTGTGGTAAGCCGTGTACGGCGTCTGCACGTTCAACATCAAAGTTGTTTTGGCATTTTTCATCAATCGTTACTGCATTGTGAGCAATCGTTTGACGAGCGTAAGATTTGTTTTCATCTAGGTAGCGGCCACCAAATTTTGGCTCCACGTTAACCCAACGACAGAAACCGTATTCACGTAACACTTCTTGACCGCGGTTGAAGAAAGAAATACCCAGCGTATCGAAGTTGCCGTGACCCATGCCGTGTTGACCGTAGTTCATCACTAACTGAGAAACGTCGCCTTTCTTATCCTGCATACGAATAAAGCCTTGTGCGCCGTTGTGGCCTTCAGGACCTTCGTTCAATTCAACACTTGGCCAGAAAGGCATGCCGATTTCTTGCTCAGCAGACGCCGCTTCATAAGCTTTAGATAGCTCAAGACCACATGGGTGCATCCAAACTGCGTCTTGAATCTTCGCCATACCAAGAATGTTTTGGTCAACGCCGTTTTCAGATGAGTAATGTTTGCTGTAAACGCTCACTGCCACCTGAACACCCATGTCTGTAATGCCCATTGTGCGAGATGCATCGTTCAGAGCTGGGAATTCACCGTTCGGGTACGCTGTCGCCAGCATCGCTTGTACCGTGTTACCAATCACACCACCTTTGTAGTTGTAGATATCCACTTCAGGCATATGACGGTGAATCACTTCCGCGAATACACAAGTTGGGCGAATCGCGTAACGGTGGTAGTAAGGACCTTCCATGTAGTAGCCAGAAGGTGCAAACAGTTGAGAGATTTGCGCTAAGAAACCGCCAGTGTCGTTACGGTCAATGCCGTAGACTGACATTTCAAGGTACTCACGCTTACCAAGAGCAAGACCACAGATACCTACAGCGGCTACAGCCCAAATACCATGATTGTGGATACGGTCAAAGTCATGTGCGTATTTCACTGTGAACATTTCTAGCATTGGTTCGAAGATACGAGACTCAATGTTGTCACGTTGCTCTTGTGTCAATGTTGAAGCAATACAAGAGTAAGCCAAGCTTGAGAACATTAACCAGCAGTGTTCGTTCAAGATTTGGTGGAACAAACGACCGGTAGGGTTAGTGTTTTTCTGTACGTGGAAATCAAACGTTAGGTATTTGTCTGCGTACTCTTCTAGTAATTCTGTAACAAAGTCAGCGTACTTTTGCTCTTTAGTGATCAAGAACATGCGACCAGCTAAATTCATGTACGTGTAGTTTTGCTTATGGCGGTTGTGTTCATAACCACCCGCTTCTCCATGACCAGGAACATCAATAGGTAAGCGCATGAACGCTTCTAGGTCTTTCGCGTTCGCTGCAATGGTTTTACCCATTAAGCTAGAACGGCCTACTTCAAGGTGAAGTTGCTCTATTTCAGCTTCAGTCAACAATACTGGTTTAGTCGTCATATTCTTTGCCACCCTCAATAAAGAGTTTATCTGCTTAAACTTTGATTAAATTTTCAAACTCCATATAAAGTAATACAATATGAACTTTAATTATAGCTATTCAGTGCGAAATGATGAGTAGAATCACATAAATCACTGTAAGTCATTGATGTAGATAGTGAATGGCGAATAACAGGCGTTTGTTAAGTTGTTGATTTATTTAGGCTATATAAAGTATCACTTGATCGTCATCACACAATTCTAGATATATTGTATTACAATTGAAGTCATTACCTTATGATGAACACAGTTAAGTAACACTTAAAAGATTTAAACAGATTAGGAGATACACAATGAACTCTTTCTTTATTCTAGATGAAAACCCATGGGAAGAACTTGGCGGCGGCATTAAGCGTAAAATCGTTGCTTACACTGACGATCTTATGGCTGTTCATCTATGTTTTGATAAAGGCGCGATTGGCCACCCTCATACTCATGAGATTCACGACCAAATCGGTTACGTAGTTCGTGGTAGTTTCGAAGCTGAAATCGAAGGCGAAAAGAAAGTGCTTAAAGAAGGCGATGCTTACTTTGCTCGTAAACACATGATGCACGGTGCGGTTGCTCTAGAGCAAGACAGCATCCTTCTTGATATCTTCAACCCTGCGCGTGAAGATTTCCTAAAATAATGAATAGCGCAACCTCAGTTGCTAAGGTAAGCATATGAAATCATTAAACATCGCGGTCATTGGCGAGTGCATGGTTGAGCTACAAAAGAAACAAGACGGGCTTAAGCAAAGTTTTGGTGGCGATACACTAAATACAGCACTTTACCTGTCACGCTTAACTAAAGAGCAAGATATCAACACCAGCTATGTTACGGCATTAGGCACTGACCCATTCAGTACTGACATGTTAGAAAAGTGGCAATCAGAAGGTATCGATACTAGTTTAATTGCTCGACTTGATCACAAACAGCCAGGGCTTTATTACATCGAAACCGATGAAACTGGTGAACGTAGCTTCCATTACTGGCGTAGTGATGCTGCTGCAAAATTCATGTTTGACCAAGAAGACACTCCAGCTCTGCTTGATAAGCTATTCTCTTTTGATGCGGTTTACCTAAGTGGTATTACGCTAGCTATCCTGACAGAGCATGGACGTACACAGCTATTCACCTTCTTAGACAAATTTAAAGCGCAAGGCGGCCAAGTATTCTTCGACAATAACTACCGTCCAAAGCTTTGGGAAAGCCAACAAGAAGCGATTTCTTGGTACTTAAAAATGCTTAAGTACACAGATACAGCACTGCTTACGTTCGATGATGAGCAAGAGTTGTACGGCGACGAAAGCATTGAACAGTGCATTGCACGTACGTCTGAGTCTGGTGTGAAAGAGATCATCATTAAGCGCGGTGCAAAAGACTGTTTAGTTGTTGAAAGCCAGGGCGCTCAATACGTTGCACCAAACCCAGTAGACAACATCGTTGACACGACAGCGGCTGGAGACTCGTTCAGCGCAGGTTTCCTTGCTAAACGCTTGAGCGGTGGCAATGCTCGTGATGCAGCGTTTGCTGGTCATATTGTGGCAGGAACCGTAATTCAGCATCCAGGTGCGATTATTCCGCTAGAAGCGACGCCTGATCTGTCTCTATAATTAGATACTTTATATATTAATCAAGGGCTTGCTTTTTTAAGCAAGCCCACAATTAACGTGAGAAAGAATTCATGACTACATTAAATGAACAACTAGCAAACCTGAAAGTAATCCCTGTAATCGCGATCAACCGTGCTGAAGATGCTATCCCCCTAGGCAAAGCACTCGTTGAAAACGGCATGCCATGTGCAGAAATCACACTACGTACGGAATGTGCAATCGAAGCGATTCGCATCATGCGTAAAGAATTCCCAGACATGCTAATCGGTTCGGGTACTGTACTGACTAACGAGCAAGTTGACGCATCTATCGAAGCTGGTGTTGATTTCATCGTTAGCCCAGGTTTCAACCCTCGTACAGTTCAATACTGCATCGACAAAGGTGTTGCGATCGTACCAGGTGTTAACAACCCAAGCCTAGTTGAGCAAGCATTGGAAATGGGTCTTCGTACGTTGAAGTTCTTCCCGGCTGAGCCTTCAGGCGGTACTGGCATGCTTAAAGCACTAACTGCGGTTTACCCTGTTAAATTCATGCCTACTGGTGGCGTGAGCTTGAAGAATGTAGACGAATACCTATCTATCCCTTCTGTACTTGCGTGTGGCGGTACTTGGATGGTTCCAACTAACCTTATCGACGAAGGTAAATGGGACGAGCTAGGCAAACTAGTACGTGATGCAGTTGAACACGTTAACGCTTAATCTGTTTTAGATTTGCTGATAAAGCCTCACTTCGGTGGGGCTTTTTGTTGTCTACGCTTTAGCTTACCGCTCCCACTAGGCGTTGGTATGGTCATTTACACTCAAGCGCTAATATATGCTAAAGCCCCTAGCTTTTGTCGTACAAACCTATCTACATCTAATTCACCACGCTACATCTAATTCACCACGAACCACTTTAACTTTCTCCTAAGCGCTCCACCACTTCCCCCTACTTATTGACCACTTTAATTCACCATTGCTAGGCCCCAACTCTCAAATGAGTAGCCAGCTTGCATTTTAAGAGCACTATTCGAACAAAATACTAGTTACCTTCACTGATATTGAAATCAAAAGAAACTATGGGCGGTGCTACAGCTCATAAGAATCAAATAATCAAATAATCAAATAATCAAATAAGCACTTAAAAACAACAAGCTACCTCTGCGTTAACCACGTGATGGTTGATAATTATGTCGTAATTTTAATTATGAGAGCTGTCGCAAAATTGGGCTCATTTGTAGCACATTTGTTACGGTTATAACTAAAGTCTTATGGGTGACCTCTGTTATTGTTTTTTGGTTTATATTGTAATACATATGTACATTTATTGGGTCGTTAAACATCAAACAAAACCAAAATTAGATGCCAATTAAAATCATTAAAAACAATAACTTAATTTAGCCACTAATATTAAAGAAAAAATCAATGCGACCTAGATCATACTAAAGACATATTGTAGTACAAATAAACCTTTGTACGCGTTAATCTAAGCCCAGTTAATTATGATATTTAAAAGGCTGAAAAGATGACTATTGATACTTTTGTTGTTCTCGCCTACTTCTTCTTTTTAATCGCGATTGGTTGGATGTTCCGTAAGTTCACCACCTCAACAAGTGATTACTTTAGAGGGGGCGGCAAAATGTTGTGGTGGATGGTTGGTGCAACTGCCTTTATGACACAGTTTTCAGCATGGACGTTTACAGGTGCCGCAGGACGCGCGTTCAATGACGGTTTCGTTATTGTAATCCTATTCTTAGCCAATGCTTTTGGCTACTTCATGAACTATATGTACTTCGCTCCAAAGTTCCGCCAACTTCGTGTGGTAACGGCGATCGAAGCTATTCGTCAGCGCTTTGGTAAAACGTCTGAACAGTTCTTCACATGGGCAGGTATGCCGGACAGCCTTATCTCTGCAGGTATCTGGCTAAACGGTCTAGCTATCTTTGTAGCAGCGGTATTCAATATCCCAATGGAAGCTACCATTGTGGTAACGGGTATGGTTCTAGTATTGATGGCAGTAACGGGCGGCTCTTGGGCGGTTGTTGCTTCTGACTTCATGCAAATGCTTGTAATCATGGCCGTGACAATCACTTGTGCGGTAGCAGCTTACTTCCACGGTGGCGGCTTAACTAACATCGTTGCTAACTTCGACGGCGACTTCATGTTAGGTAACAACCTAAACTACATGAGCATCTTCATCCTTTGGGTTGTATTCATCTTCGTGAAGCAGTTCGGTGTAATGAACAACAGCATCAATGCTTACCGTTACCTATGTGCAAAAGACAGTGAAAACGCACGTAAAGCGGCAGGCCTAGCATGTATCCTTATGGTTGTTGGCCCACTAATTTGGTTCCTACCACCTTGGTACGTAAGTGCATTCATGCCTGAGTTTGCGGATCAATACGCATCAATGGGCGATAAAGCGGGTGATGCTGCTTACCTAGCATTCGTACAAAACGTAATGCCTGCAGGTATGGTTGGTCTTCTAATGTCTGCAATGTTCGCTGCAACGATGTCTTCTATGGATTCAGGTTTGAACCGTAACGCTGGTATCTTCGTGATGAACTTCTACAGCCCTATTGTTCGTAAAAACGCGACACAAAAAGAGCTGGTTATTGTAAGTAAGCTAACAACCATCATGATGGGTATCATCATTATCTCGATTGGTTTGTTCATCAACTCTCTACGTCACTTGAGCCTATTCGACATCGTAATGAATGTTGGTGCATTGATTGGCTTCCCAATGCTTATCCCTGTACTACTTGGTATGTGGATTCGTAAGACGCCAGACTGGGCGGGTTGGTCAACACTAGTTGTAGGTGGTTTCGTTTCTTACATCTTCGGTATTTCGCTTCAAGCAGAAGACATCGAAAACCTATTTGGTCTAGAAACAGCCCTTACAGGCCGTGAATGGAGCGACTTGAAGGTAGGTCTAAGCTTAGCAGCTCACGTAGTGTTCACGGGTGGTTACTTCATCCTAACGTCTCGCTTCTACAAAGGCCTAACGCCAGAGCGTGAGAAAGAAGTTGACCAACTATTCACTAACTGGAACACGCCGTTAGTAGCGGAAGGTGAAGAGCAGCAGAACCTAGATACTAAACAGCGTTCAATGCTTGGTAAGCTTATCAGCACGGCAGGTTTCGGTATCCTCGCAATGGCTCTGATTCCAAACGAACCAACAGGACGCTTATTGTTCCTACTATGTGGTTCGATGGTACTAACCGTTGGTATCCTTCTGGTTAACGCATCTAAAGCTCCAGCTAAGATGAACAACGAGTCAGTTGCTAAATAGCTAAACAGCTAAACAGCTAAACAGCTAAACAGCTAAACAGCTAAACAGCTAAACAGCTAACAAGATAAACCACAATGAAGCCCATGTTATTCGATAACATGGGCTTTTTATTTGCCTTCGCTTTATCAAATTAGAATATGAAACGCATCTCGATTAATGCTCACAAACCATAGAAATGCCTATCTCCTGCCCTCGTTTTATCTTATTTTCCAACCTTTCCAATGGTTTGATCTCTTTCTCAGATTGTTTCTGTTACTTTGAATGACAACACAAACACAACAGATAATTACAATGAAAAAAACATCACTATTACTTGCTTCCATTGCTCTGACACTTTCTGGTGTCGCACAAGCTGACCAGTTAGAAGACATTCAAAAATCCGGTACCCTTCGTGTGGGCACCACTGGCGACTATAAGCCATTTTCTTACTTTGATGGTAAAGGCTACTCTGGCTACGATATCGATGTTGCACAGCACATCGCGGAGCAATTAGGCGTTGAATTGAAGATTGTTCGTACCACATGGAAAGATCTGCTGACCGACCTAGACGACGATAAGTACGACATCGCGATGGGAGGCATTACACGTAAAATGCAGCGTCAGCTAAACGCAGAACAAACTCAAGGCTACATGACGTTTGGTAAGTGTTTCTTAGTCGCTAAAGGTAAAGCAGAAAAGTACAACAGCATCGAGAAAGTGAATCTATCTTCGGTCCGTGTTGGCGTAAATATCGGTGGCACTAACGAGATGTTTGCAGATGCTCATTTACAGAATGCAAGCTTCACTCGCTACGAAAACAACTTAGATGTACCGCAAGCCGTTGCGGAAGGCAAAGTTGATGTAATGGTGACTGAAACTCCGGAAGGCCTATTCTACCAAGTGACGGACGAACGCCTTGAAGCAGCTCGCTGTGAAACACCATTTACCAACAGCCAATTCGGCTACCTCATTCCTAAAGGTGAGCAACGTTTGCTGAACACTGTGAACTTCATTATGGATGAGATGAAACTGAAAGGTGTTGAAGAAGAGTTCCTGATTCACAACTCTCTTAAATAATTTTCTAAAGTTTTAGATAAAAAATAGGCCAGCATTGCTGGCCTATTTCGTTATGGTTTAATGTTTCGCTTTAACCGTGAGTTATCACATTTTGCTGCACAAGCGCGTCCAGAATATCTGAAGGCATAGTACCGCTTAACGTCAACTGAGGTGCGAGGTCTTCAACCACTATCACTTGCTCTGTGGTACCTAGGCCATCAGGATTGATGGTTAACTCAACATCATTCCCTTCTAACTTGGCATCAACATGCTGCAACAATGTGGTCATATTCACATTCGCGTCTTTCAGTTCAGGTAATACTTCACGCAAGTCAATCTGGTCACCTTCGGCTAAATTGAAGTCAGTGATCGTATCTTCGACACCATCCTCAATGTTCAGCCAGACAAATGAATCCATACCATCACCACCGGTCAGGATGTCTGAGCCTCCACCACCGATCAGGGTGTCGTTTCCATCGCCACCAACAAGCGTATCATCTCCTGAACCGCCCTCAAGACGATCATTGCCAGATCCACCAGTAAGGTTGGTATCAAAGCTACTCGCTAAAAGTTGCACATCCTCTGTTTCAGAAGACAGATCGAGGTCTCTTGGGTTCGCGACAATATTGAGGTTGAGATCAATGTTTTGAGATATCGCAATATCGTTATTGTCCGTTTCCTCAGATACCGCCTCAACCTTCAATGTGTAGTTACCAGGAGTTAACGGCTTACCAACGGATGGTTGCTCGACGAGTCTGAGACTATCAATCGCATCAGCCGTCGCTATCCAAGTGTCACCTACTAGCGAAACTGCACCCGCATCACTGGTTACGTCAACACCGTCCGGAACATCACTGATCTTCAGCGTCAACTCTTCAGTAATATCCGTCAATGCAGCGACAATTCCGACTAAAGCGACTCCACTATTAGCGACCACTGATGAGCTCGTTGTAATGTTTCTCACGTAGTTGAATGCCGGGTCAATCAACAAGGTTGGCGCATTCGCCACTGGTGTCACCGCGATGTTATAAACAACCGGTGCCGTTTCAATAGCGATACCAGAAGGATTACCGCTGTCTTTGGCGGTGACCTCTAAGCCGATGTTGTTGGTTGGAGCCAAGCTTGCATCAAGGTAAACCCCATTCGGGCTGGTCGGTGTGTCAATCAAGGCATTCAGATCGCTCAGCGTCCCTACTAACGTCACCGAACCACTATTGTCACCATTAACGGTCACACTAGTACCAGCAGGTAATGATACGGAAAGTGTTCCGTAATCAACGGTCAGCGTTACTGTCATCAAGTCATTAGCAAAACTATCGACATAATCAGGGTCACTGACATTAATACCACTAAGCAGTTGTCCTGCGTCTTCATCAATCAACGTAGTGACACTGTCACCATTAACAACAGGAGTATCGTTCACTCCTTGCACCACGGCAGTGATTTCAGCGGTATCGGTTAGGAAATCATTAACGCCATTCGTTGTCCCGTCATCCTCTACGGTATAAGTAAACTTAACATCACCGTTGTATTCATCTGCTGCGGTAAATACCCAGTAAGGGCCAGTAATCGTAGCATCATCTGCCCCACCGACGTTTTCAAAGCGTTGCAGTGTGCCTTGGCCTTGATCGAGCACCAGATTAGTCACGGTAATCGTGTCATTTTCCGGATCGGTCGTCGCTGCAATCAAATCCTCTTCCTTGATGATCAATTGACCTTCTTCGAGGATGGTGCCCAAGTCGATATCCGTAGCATCTGGTTGATCATTCACTTCCGTCACGACAGCACTGATCTCAGCACTGTCGGTTAAGAAGTCATTGGCGCCATTGGTGGTACCATCATCCTCTACGGTATAAGTGAATTTCACGTCGCCGTTATATTCATCCGCAGCGGTAAATACCCAGTATGGACCTGTAATCGTCGCATCATCCACGCCACCTACATTTTCAAAGCGTTGCAGTGTGCCTTGACCTTGATCGAGCACCAGATTCGTCACGGTAATCGTGTCATTTTCTGGGTCTGTCGTCGCTGCAATCAAATCCTCTTCCTTGATGATCAACTGACCTTCTTCAAGGATGGTGCCTAGGTCGATATCCGCTGCGACAGGTGCATCATTCACTTCCGTTACGACGAGGCTAATTTCAGCACTGTCGGTTTGGAAATCATCCACGCCATTGGTTGTGCCATCATCGATAATGGAGTAATTGAATTTAACATCGCCGTTAAAATCGTTGTCGGCGACAAATAGCCAGAATGGACCGGTAATCGCTGCGTTGTCAGCGCCACCAGCATTTTCAAAGCGCGTTAACTGACCTTGTCCCTGAGTCAGGGTGACACCTGTTACCGTGAGGTTGTGGTTTTCAGGGTCAGAACTTGCTGCAATCAAATCACCTTCAACAATGACTATCTGACCATCTTCAGCAATCGAGCCTAAATCAACGTCTGTCGCGATAGGCGCGTCGTTTACTTCCGTCACCTTAATCGTGAAAGTCGTCTGGTTAGTCTGTGCAGTATTCGGATCCGCTGGGTCAATAAGACCATTGTTACCGCCGTCATCGAGTGTTGCGTTGATTGTCACCAACCCACTCTGGTTGAGGTAGTTCTGGTCTGGATCCGGCTTAAAGGTCACCGCACCATTGGTCAATGCCGTATTGATGTCAGCTTCTTTACCGGTGATGACCAGTGAACCGTCAGGTTGCAGTACAAACGTCACATCTGGAGAACTTGTAAACTCAAAGACACCCTGTGCTCCTGGCAGTGTTTGGTCAATCTCCAACGTCAGCGTATACGGTGCATCTGGGTTATCAAAACTTGCGTCTACGTCGTAGATACTAAAGTTATTAATCGCCACACCAGTTGAGTCTTCTTGCGTTTCAATATTGGTAACGTTGACGAACGTTGGTTGATCGTTGATAGGGTCAATCACTAAATCAACATCGAAGCTGGTTGGTGTACCCAGGTATTCGGTGTTGTCTGCATCTGTGTCCACAGAGCGAACCGTGATTTGTAATGGACCAGTAATACCCAACGCATTACCTGTATCGCTGTTGTGTTGACCAGAATTGAATACGATCTTATCGAGTGACTGAGCCGAAACATCCAGTGTCCAAATCTGTGTGACAGGATCGTAGCTAGCCAACGTCGTACCGTCTGGGTAGTAGATAGAGGCATCTTGAGGCACACCAGCCACCTCAACACGAAGTGTCTCTGGCGCATTTTCGGTATAGGTGCCGCTGCCTGTTGCAGATAGCTCTTTATCCAAAATAGTCGCATTGATTTCGATATCAATGTTTTGGCCTTCATTGCCAGTAACAGAATCGGTTGGGTTGGTATCAACATCATCACCCACTGGCACCACATGCAGCTTAAAGCTTGGCAAATTCGATGCTGCAGTTGGCACGCCTAACAAGGATTCTTGAGTAAAGACAGCAACGCCAAATTCCGCCGTACCACTGAAGTTTTTAGGCGGTAGGATCGAAATCTCACTCAAATCAAATGACAACCCTGATGCTTGAGGAAGCTGAACACTCCACTCACCACCACCATTGTTCTTCACTGTATAAGCGGAGCTCGGATCTGCACTCATTAAGAAACCATCAGGCACACCAGTGAATTTAATCGAAACGAACTGCTCTGAGCCGTCTAGGTCAGTGAGCGCAATAGAAACAGGCCCCGTTCCCGATAGAGAAATAGCTTGATCTTCATTGCCCGTGATCTCAATGACATCAGGATCACTACCCGGCCCTGTTACAAGCACATCATCAACCACAGGGACAACTTCAAAGCTAACACTGGTGTTGAACGTATCAGTATCGGTTGCCGTTCCAACGGGAGACGAGGCGTCATTGTAAGTAGCGGTATCGGTTATTGTTCCGCTGATATTCACCTGTACTTGGTTAATATCATTCCCCGTTGGGTAGTTGAGAGCAGGACGGAACAATACATTGTCCAGAGCGCCGGCATTAATTTCCGCTTCATTGAAGGTCACGGACGTGCCAAGCGATACACCCGCGCTTGTGTAAAACGCACCGACGCTTGTGTCATCCAAAGTCAGCGTAATAGATGTGAATTTTTCGTCACCACCCTCAACCCCACTGACTTGGTCAGTAATGGTCGTGCTGAAATCAAGCTGAATGTAAGTATCTTCGTAACCCACCGGATCTTGTCCCGGTTGACCATCAGTATCAACAGGATTAAACGAGTCATCGAGCGAACCAACAACCGTTACATCAATGTCCGGGTTACCTTCAACGTCAGGAGCGACTTTAATCACGACATCGGTCACCAAGGTTTTCTCATCACCAGACAGTGTATCTTTGGTGAC
Organism: Vibrio sp. 070316B; assembly: GCF_013114115.1. Classification (NCBI taxonomy): domain Bacteria; kingdom Pseudomonadati; phylum Pseudomonadota; class Gammaproteobacteria; order Vibrionales; family Vibrionaceae; genus Vibrio; species Vibrio sp. 070316B. The sequence continues at coordinate 98,289 of NZ_VTYC01000008.1, forward strand.
TATTGTGATTGGTAACCTAAAGTCGCCAGAATAGTCAGCAGGCAGATTAAGTAGCAGGCCAGAGAAATCCGTTGGAACACCCTGATCGACCGTTGTTTCAAATACATACTTCCCGTTTACGAAGTCAACATCACTGCCTCCTCCTAAACTGATTGGGAAAGTTATTCCTGGGGGAATGGTCACAGAGTCATCAATAATGATAGTTACTTGGTCTGTTGAAGCGTCTTCACCGGAAAATGTGATCAGACTATTTAGTGCCGTTCCCAAGTCTAACTGTGTATCCTCTACAGCATCGACAACGCTATCTGGTGTCATCGTAATATCTGCAGCCACCTCGTTCCCGCCAACAAGCACTTCTGGGAATGACAAGTTCACTTCGCCTTCCCTCTGAACCGCAGCTGATGACTCAGTTTCAGCGCCATCACCTCGATCAATCACGGTACTATAGATGGTCATCTTGATGTCATTGAAAACGCCTGGAACACCAGAAACTGGCGGAAACGCAAGGCCGCTTGGTGCACTAATACTAAACAGGTCTTCATTGGTTACCACCCAACGACCATTGCCTTCATAAGCAGCACCCATCACAACTAACTGATTGAGGACAGCATCTGATAACGCCGAGTCGTCCACATTAGTCAGTTGAATCACTAGCTGGTCAACCTCTTCGATAGCAGACGAAGCATCAGTTTCTTGGTATCGAATAACGAACTCATCCGTAACCGATGTGTTATCACTGTTGGTTGTGAATTTAAGAACACCAGTTAGAGCATTCGCGACCACTGTACTCAAGTCCGTAAGACCCGCGACCTCATCGACCACCAGTTTGTTACTCGCATCTTCAGGCTCAACCACAGGTCGCACACGAACATCAATTGAGCCCGTGATTGTCGCTGTTGCAATACCCTGCCCTGGGTCAGTTGCGTCAACATATTCATGATCGCGTTCTTCAATCATGACAACCGTATTAAGCGTAAAATCGGTGCTCGAGTCTTGTTCCGGTGTTATCTGAATAAAATTATTGTTCAGTGCTATCTGAGTGAACGCTTCTGGAGTCTGCCCAGCCTTAGGTGTGATGGTTAGCGTTCCGGCCACGGCATCGTAGTTCCAAATCACATCACCGTTTACAACCACACTGGCAACACCACTTGGAATGCCACTGATGACGATTGAAGTGAAGTGCTCATCATCGTCAATGTAATCAGTGCCCTCTGGGTGCCAATCAATGTTGATCGCCGTATCTTCGTCCCCACGAGTCACAGTATTGTAGGTTGCAGATGTATCAATCCTAGGCTCAACTAATATGCGAATTTCCTGATCAAAAGAGAGCGTATGGCCATCATTCTCGGTCACGATCACTTTACCTTGGATGTGGATATTCTCTGTCGACGAATCAACAGGTCTAATGCGGATACCTGAAGTTTTACCCGCTTCAGTGATGTTCGCTTCGTAAATAGGTTTAGAGAGATCAGGGCTACCGCCCGGTCCCGTTTCATAACCAACAAAGTTCAAGTCAATCACTGTACCATCGCCATCTTCCAGAATAACGCCGTCTGGGATGCCTGAAAGAATAACCGTTATCGACTCTGAACCATCGTCCGGTAATGGTGTTGTACCGCTATCTGGCCTTCTCTCGCCCGACAATACAGTGAAATCGAGCTCAGCAAAGCTATCGCCATTTTGACTCTCTTGAATTGTGGTTTGAACGCCAGATGTTGTGCCATCGGTAATTGCTGTCCAAGCCGTACCGTTGGTACCGCCATAAGGAATATCGGCAACGCCTTTAACCTCAACGTTAACCGTTTTAGTCCCTAGGATTTCTTCATCAACTTGGGCACCAGTAGAGAGGTTTGCGGTATCCTTGACCACACCCGTAACTTCAAACGTGAAGTCAACATTGCTGTGTTTAGTCGGAACGATCTCTACGTTGGCTAGATCGGAATACGCCACTTCCTGATAATCGACACCGTTGATAGTGATTGTAGGAACCGGAGAAGTGGTTCCTAGGAAATAAAGCACCGCTCCTTCGGTAATATTGCTGATGCGAACAAACAGCTCTTCGGAGCCATCAGCGTCCACCGAGCCATTCATGGTGATCACTTCATCCAACGTGAAGGCATCTTTATTGGCCAGAGGACCTAAGTAGTCTGGATCATCAATATTGTCTTCATTAATACGGATTCGGTTAACACTGAACGAGCCTGGATCCGCATCGGCAGTCACATCAATGATAATGTTTTGCTCTACAGAGCGAGCCGTTGTCTTATCATTTGCCCCTCCGTTGGCTGCGTCATCGTATGGATTACGCGTCTCTTCCGTAATTGCGGTTGCTTTGAACTCAATTTGCCCAGAGAAATTATCAATAGGGTTAACCACGGTGCTATTGATATCTGCGGCAGCAATCGTGTAGACACCATTGACCGGCGTTAACACATTGCCATTTTGATCCAACAGCTCAAACTTCCCATCACCCTGAATCGCTTCAAGCTCATAGGTAATGGTCTCGGTACGGCTGTTATCTTGTGACTCTGCGTTCAGCTGCAGCGTCACATTGTCTTCATCTTCATTCACTTGATATTGATACGTGCTATTCACATCATCCCAAGTGGCGATGTCGGCTACCGCTTCAATTTCAATTCTAAAGTTTGAGGTTACGGTGTGGTCTAGCGAACCATTATTATCAATCTCAAGTTCGTAGTTGATTCGCACACCATTGTCATTCGAACCGTAGTTTTGGTCTGGAACAAAGAACAAGTTATCGATTGTCGCGATGATGTCTAATGGTTGGTTCGTGCTTGGAGCAAAGCTCTGCTGCATTTGAGGTGGACCAAACAAGATATCACCGTTTGGTTCTGCGACTAACTTGTGATACTCCACGCCGTCAAAGTAATAGAACGTCCCTCTGTGATTACCACTTTGAATCGTCAGTTGGCCGATAGACTCGCTGTTATCTTGGTCCTTCAGGTTAACCTGCAGCGCAATTTGTGCAGGGGCATCAGGCAAACCGCTTTGATTATCTTGAATATTCTCTAGGCTTGGAGCATCGCCCGTTGCGTAAGGGATTGTCGAATCTCTACCCGCATCCTCAAACGTAGTCACCTTGAGCGATACTGCTGAAGACTCTTCATCCGTGATCGTGATATTCAAAGGCGTTGATGACGTATCTAAATCACCGTCTGTCGCAATCACATTGATCGAGAAGTCGATGGTGTCTCCATCATGATCGAGATAATTAGTGGCTCTAAACTCCACTTCACCATTGGAATTTATGCGCAGTCTACCAAGCTCACGAGTATCTATGCCGCCACTACCATCGTCGGTTTGCTCGTACACTCGTACCTGCTGGATTCCACTGTTTAAATCAAAGCTGCTGCTGTATGGTCCATTGTTTCCTGTTCGGAACACGATGTCGGCACCATTGCTGGTAATGCCCTCTATGCGAGTTAGCGCTGCATCATCCGCACCCACATCCGTCGCATTTGCAAACATGTTAACTTTGGAGTTGCCATAACCTTGACCCTCAACTCGCGTGATCGATTGAGTGGTCACCAATGGAACATCGTCAGTTACCGTAATAGTCAGGTCGATCGCATTCGATTTATCTTGGTCAAAATCTTCAGCCACGACAGAGAAATCAAGCTCGATGGTGTTTTCATTCGCACCATCAGGGTGCTTAAGTGGTTTAAACAGCTCAAATTGATAGCTGTTGTTTGAGGTATCAAAAATGATTTCAAACACAGGCTGATTGCTGGTTACCGTCTGTGCAACATAAGTGAAGGTTGTACCGCTTTGTGAAACAGGCAGCCACTCTAGGCTTTCTCCATCAGAAGTTAAGCCTGCGATAACTAAGTTTTCATCGACCAGTTCATACTTAACAACGCCATCAGCACCTTCGTCGACTGTAAATAGACCATTGATAATGGTGTCTTCAGATTGATCCGAGCCAATCCCAGCAAGATCATCTTCATCAACCACCATCTCACCCGTTGGCGCACTCATTACGGGCACGTCATCGAGTACTTCGATTGGCAATACATACTGATTAGAATCGTCACCATCGCCATCAACAGCCACCACATCAAATGGAATCGTCAAGGTATTGGAATTTGGGCTTGTTGGATGGTTCAGAGGACCTAGCAACGTAAACGTATAAGAGCCATCATTCGCTAGTGCGAGCGTGAAGATAGGAGTTCCGCTTGTCGTCGTACCTTGATAGGTCGTTGTGTTCGCAGCTCCAGTGACTTCTGTAATAGAAATCGCTTCGGTTCCAGAGGTCAATGTCGCTTCAAGCGCAGAGATATTACGCAGTTCGTAAACCTCTACTTGGTCAGCACCTTCTGTGGTAACAAATGCGCCTGTTGCTTGAGAAACCACAGATCCAAGATCATCTTCATCAACCACAAATGTGCTGGTCGCTGTCGTATCGGTAATGACAGGCACATCATCGGTGATAGTAACGGTCAAAGGTTTCATCACAGAATCGGTATTGTCTAGGTCGACCGCGATCACTGGCAGAGTGAATACTTGATCGTTGTTGCCTTGTACAGGTAGATGATCGAGCTCTTCCAACAGAGTGAACGTGTATTCGCCTAGCACTACACTACTAAAAGTTATGGTAAAGATATCAGTTTGAACACCTCCACTTTCAACGAAACCAATATAGGTTCCGCTGTTGGCTGGATCTTCTTTAAGCTGAACCACCAAACCATCCGCTTTCAGATCGCCAGATGTGTTGAACTGAGTGGTATCAATACGGAAGTGGCTCACATCATCACTTCCCGCTGTGAAAGTAATGGTTTCAGTTTGGCTCACAGGTAAGCTCGGAGATGAGCCATCCACTAGATTCGCTTCTTCCAATGCCACCGTTGGAACCGTATCAATTACCGGTGGAGCACCATCTGAAATCGTCAGTGTCACTGTCGAAGTAACAATATCACCGTCTTTATCTTCTGATGTGACGGTAATCGTCTTAACGATGTCACCACCAGAATGATTCAGATTTCGATTAGGCTCAAAGCGCACATCGCCTTCAAGCGTGATAAACAACGAACCTTCTGTAAATACGAACTCTTGCTCACCAGTATTGGTTTGCACTAGAGATTCTTCAGGCTGACTACCATAAGTAAATTTGGTTATGGTGGCGCCATCAGCACTTTGCGCAGGCATCACATCAAATGTCGTTGTAGTTGGCGTACCCGTACTTGGCTCTGTGATGCTCAGAGCACCAGATTGCATCAACTGAACATCATCACTGATGGTCACAGAAAGCGGTTTAGACGCTGAAATATCACCATCAGTGTCTTGTGCGTAAACGGAAAGATCAAAACTAAGATCGTTGTTTCCTAATCCGTCGACATGATCCAAACGCTCTAACAAAGTAAACGTGAACTCACTCGGGTTAGTGTTATCAAATTCTAGAGTGAAGATAATTTTCTCAACACCCGAGCCATCCGTTGTGAATGCTATGTAGTCACCTGAACCAGCAGGCTCTTCACGCAAGCTCAATTCAAGGCCATCAGACTTCAATACACCGCTGGTATTAAACAACCCTACTTCGACGACAATCTTCTCGATGTCATCACTGCTTGCGAGTGAAGTAATGGTTTGAGTCACGCTGACTGGGTTGCCACTCGGTGTTGAACCATCAGCCAGTAAGCTTTCAGACAAGCTAACACTCGGCACGACATTCAACGTTGGTCCATCACCATCAACGATAGTGAGTGTGACCGTTGAAGAGGAAATATCCTTATCAAAATCAGATGAAGTAAATTCAATCAGCTTGACAATGTCGCCTGCAGAGTGGTCAAGATTACGATTTGGTTCAAACCTTACATCGCCATCCAAAGTGACAAACAGCGAGCCTTCAGTGAAAACAAACTCCTGCTCACCGCTGATGTTTTGATTTAAGGTAATCGCAGATCCACCATCATAGGTGAACTGTGTAATGGTTGCCCCATCGGCACTTTGCGTAGGTAAAACATCAACCGTCGAGGTAGTTGGTGTGCCAGTATTTGGCTCTGTGATGGTTAACGTGCCATCTTGCATCTGTTGAAGGTCATCTTGAATGGTGACAACAACATCACGCTTAACAGAGTCATCACCATCAGTATCAACCGCATAAACAGGTAAGTTGAAGTTAAGGTCGTTATTGAGCGCGCCATCAAGGTGGTCGAGTGCCTCAATCAGCGTGAAGGTGAACTGACCTTTGTTGACACTATCAAAATCAATGGTGAATACATCAGTTACGTTGCCGGCCCCATCATCAGTAAACCCGATGTAGTCGCCAGGTGACGCAGGATCTTCTTTTAGCTGAACAACAAGACCGTTTGATTTCAGCAAATCACCTGGGTTGAATTCGTTGGTTGCAATTCTAAAGTGGCTTAAGTCATCACTACCCACGGTGTAGGTAATGGTTTGTGTTGAACTCACCGCAGAACCACTCGGCGTTGAGCCATCTGCTAGGTTCACTTCCGATAAGTTCACGCTAGGAACAACATCAATGACCGGATCAATCCCATCTTGGATCGTCAATGCGACATCCGCGGTATCAGTATCGTTATCAAAGTCGCTGGTCGTTACAACGATCGTTCTAACAATATCACCCGCTGAATGATCCAGGTTTCGATTTGGCTCAAAACGAACTTCGCCTTCAATCGTGATGTACAGTAAACCATCGGTTACGGTAAACACCTGCTCTGTCGATACATTCGGGTCCAAGGTGACAGCAGTACCACCATCGTAAATAAATTGGGTGACCTTTGCGCCGTCAGCACTTTGAGTCGGCATAACATCAATGGTTGGCGTAGTTGGAGTACCTGCAACGAGATCAGCCAGTGAAGGCTCAACAATATTCAATGACCCGTCTTGTACACCTTGTACATCATCGGTAATGGTCACTGTCATTGGTGACATCGCAGACTCATCACCATCGGTATCCACAGCTATAACAGGTACATCGAAGTTTAAGGTGTTGTTCTGCAAGCCATCCGCATGGTCCAACGCTTCAAGCAACGTAAACGTGTATTGCCCTAAATTTGTGGTTGAGAAACTGATTGTAAACACGTTGGTTTCTACGTTAGCACCGTCTTTTACAAAGCCAATGTAGTTACCAGAGTTCGCTGGCTGCTCTTTAATCTCAACCTCTAAACCATTCGACTTCAAAGCCCCCGAAGTATTGAACTGAGCAGGGTCAATTCTGAAATGACTAACATCATCACTACCCTCGGTATAGGTAATCACTTGAGTCATCGATACTGGATTGCCCGTTGGCGCAGAGCCATCAGCCAGATCGACCTCAGAAAGACTCACACCAGGAATGACGTTGATGATTGGTAGATCGCCATCGGTAATAGTTAGCGTTACTGTCGAAGTCACCACATCACTATCAGAGTCACTTGAACTGATGACTATCGACTTAACGATATCCCCGTTCGAGTGATTAAGATCGCGGTTCGGTTCAAAGCGAACATCGCCTTGCAGAGTGATATAGAGCGAGCCTTCAGCAACCACAAACTTTTGCTCACCCGTATTACTCTGGTCAAGCGTAAACACCGTGCCATTGTCGTAATTGATTTGGGTGATAGTCGTGCCATCAGCCCCTTCTTGATCAAGAACGTTGACGGTCGTGGTTGTCGGCGTACCCGCGGTTAAGTCAGCCACTGTTGGCTCTTCAATGCTGAGAGCACCATCCACCATGACTTGAATATCATCGGTAATCGTTACAGCCAGAGGAGACATCAGAGAGTCATCGCCGTCGCTATCGACCGCGTACACTGGCAAGTTAAACGTTAGGTCGTTATTACCTTGAATTGGTGTATGGTCAATCGCTTCTAAAAGCGTGAAAGTGTATTCACCTAGAGTCGTGCTGCTAAATGCGAGTGTGAAGACTGTGGTTTCTACATTTGAAATGTCCGTGGTGAAGCCAATGTAGTTACCCGAGCCCGTTGGCTCTTCTCGGATCTCAATCACTAAGCCATCAGATTTCAGAGTACCGCCAGTATTAAACTCACTCGGCTCTAAGCGGAATTTTACAACGTCATCACTTTGGTTGGTAAAAGTGATGGTTTCTGTCTGGCTAACCGCACTGCCACTTGGTGACGAGCCATCAGCCAGATCCGCTTCTTCAAGTGCCACACTCGGCACCGCATCGATAGTTGGGTTATCGCCATCGGTTATCGTCAGAGTAACGGTTGCAGTGACCGGATCGTTATCAAAGTCATTGGATGTCACGATTATCGACTTAACAATGTCTTCGCTCACGGAATGGTCTAAGTTACGGTTGGGCTCAAAGCGCATCTCACCTTGAAGGGTGATGTACAACTCACCTTCTGTGAAACTGAACTGCTGTTCGCCTACGATGCTCTGATCCAATGTTTTAACGATGCCACCAAAAGAAAACTCAGTAACCGTCGCACCATCGGCACTTTGGTTTGGCATTACATCAATGGTATTGGTTGTTACCGTACCATCAGCCAGATTTGGCTCAACAATATCTAACGTACCGTCTTGCATGATTTGAACATCATCGCCGATGGTTACATTCAGTTGAGACACCAAAGAGTCATCGCCATCGCTGTCTACCGCATAAACCGGAAGATCAAAGCTCAGATCATTGTTCGCTAGGCCATCTGCATGGTCTAACGCTTCCAATAGAGTAAAGGTGTATTCACCAAGGTTCGAGGTCGAAAAGCTAATCGTGAACACTGGAATTTCAGTGTTTGAACCATCGGTAATGAAACCGATATAAGTGCCCGGATTCGCTGAATCTTCTTTTACCTCGACCGCAAAACCATTCGATTTCAGTGCGCCGCCGACATTGAACTCGGTAGGTTCAATACGGAAACCGGTCACATCATCACTTTGATTAGTAAAAGTAATCGTCTCAGTTTGACTTACAGCACCGCTACTTGGCGCTGAGCCATCAGCAAGGTTGGTTTCAGAAAGAGTAACACTTGGCACCGAATCAATGGTCGGGATATCACCATCGGTAATCGTCAGGGTGACTGTCGAGGTCACGGTATCTTTATCGAAGTCGCTTGATGTGACCTCGATCTGTTTAACGATATCTCCGCCAGTATGGTCGAGATTACGGTTCGGCTCGAAGCGAAGCTCACCTTGGATAGTGATATACAGTGAACCTTCAGCAACAACGAACTTCTGCTCGCCAGTATTGTTCTGGTCAAGCGTTAATACAGCCCCGCCATCATAAGTAAATTGTGTGATGGCCGCGCCGTCTGCCCCTTCTTGATCAAATACATTAACGGTAGTTGTCGAAGGTGTACCCGCAGCCAAATCAGCAACCGTTGGCTCGACAATATTTAGAGCTCCGTCTTGCATGATTTGAACATCATCACCGATGGTCACATTCAACTGTGACACCAATGAATCGTCGCCATCGGTGTCTACCGCATAAACAGGAAGGTTAAAGCTAAGATCGTTGTTCGCTAAACCATCCACATGGTCTAACGCTTCCAATAACGTGAAAGTGTATTGGCCGAGGGTAGTACTAGAGAAACTGATCGTGAACACGTTGGTTTCGACGTTCGAACCATCAGTCACAAAGCCGATGTAACCACCTGGTTTGCTTGGGTCTGCTTTTAGCTCAACCACCAGCCCATTTGATTTGAGCGCCCCACCAACATTGAATTCTGTCGGTTCAATACGGAAGCTCGCCACATCATCACTTTGATTGGTAACGGTAATAGTCTCAGTTTGACTTACCGCGGCACCGCTTGGCGTAGAACCATCACTCAAATTAGTTTCAGATAAAGTAACGCTCGGTACATTGTCGATCGTTGGAATGTCACCATCAGTAATAGTCAACGTCACCGTAGAAGTAACAACATCACTATCTGAGTCGCTTGAAGTCACGACTATCGACTTAACAATGTCTCCACTTGTATGGTCGAGGTTACGATTTGGTTCAAAGCGCACATCACCTTGCAGCGTGACATAAAGCGAACCTTCAGCAACCACAAACTTCTGCTCTCCCGTATTGCTCTGGTCAAGCGTAAACACGGTGCCGTTGTCATAATTGATTTGGGTGATAGTCGTGCCGTCTGCCCCTTCTTCATCAAGAACATTCACAGTCGTGGTTGTCGGCGTACCCGCTGCTAAATCAGCGACAGTCGGCTCTTCAATCGTAAACGCGCCATCTACCATGACTTGGATATCATCGGTGATCGTCACAGCAAGTGGCGACATTAGAGAATCATCGCCGTCGCTATCAACCGCGTACACTGGCAAGTTAAACGTTAGGCCGTTATTGCCTTGAATTGGTGTGTGATCAATCGCTTCTATAAGCGTAAAGGTGTACTCACCTAAAGTCGTGCTGCTAAATGCAAGTGTGAATACTGTGGTCTCGACATTTGAAGTGTCTGTGGTGAAGCCGATGTAGTTACCCGAGCCCGCAGGCTCTTCTCGAATCTCAATCACCAAGCCATCAGATTTCAAAGTACCGCCAGTATTAAACTCACTCGGCTCCAAACGGAACTTTGCAACATCATCACTTTGGTTGGTAAAAGTGATGGTTTCTGTTTGGCTAACCGCACTGCCACTTGGTGATGAGCCATCAGCGAGATCCGCTTCTTTAAGTGATACGCTCGGTACCACATCGATAGTTGGGTTATCACCGTCAGTGATGGTCAGAGTAACCGTTGATGTTACTGGATCTTTATCGAAATCACTTGAGGTGACCTCTATCAACTTCACGATGTCTTCACTCAAGGAGTGGTCTAGATTACGGTTTGGTTCAAATCGCACCTCACCTTGCAGCGTGATAAACAGCTCACCCTCTGTGAAGCTGAATTGCTGCTCCCCCGTGTCATTTTGGTCAAGCGTTCGAAGTTGACCGTCATAGGTGAACTGAGTAATCGTCGCGCCATCAGCACTTTGGTTTGGCATCACATCAATGGTGTTAGTGGTCACCGTGCCATCAGCTAGATTAGGCTCAACAATATCTAATGTGCCATCTTGCATGATTTGAACATCATCACCGATAGTCACATTCAGTTGAGACACAACAGAATCATCACCATCGCTGTCTACCGCATATACTGGAAAATCAAAGCTCAGATCATTGTTCGCTAGGCCATCCACATGGTCTAGCGCTTCAAGTAAAGTAAAGGTGTATTCGCCAAGCGTGGTGGACGAGAAGCTAATGGTGAACACTGGGATTTCAGAGCCAGAGCCGTTAGTAATAAAACCGATATAAGTACCCGGATTAGAAGAATCTTCTTTTATCTCGACTGCAAGCCCTTGGGACGTCAGTGCACCGCCGACATTGAACTCAGTAGACTCAATGCGGAAATTCGCCACATCATCACTACCAGAAGTAAAGGTGATCGTGTTGGTTGCGCTTACTGCACTTCCACTTGGTGAAGAGCCATCAGCAAGATTGGTTTCAGATAAAGTAACAGGTGGAATCAGATTGATTGCCGGATTTTGACCATCGGTAATACTTAACTCAAGCGTTGATGTATCAGTGTCGCCATCACCGTCTTCGGCTAAGAATGAAAACTGTTTGATGATAGTTTCGCTACTTGAATGATCGATATCACGAGCAACCTCAAAACTGAAATCACCGTTAAGCGAGATAGTGACCACGCCCTCAGTGAAACTGAAGGTTTGAGGAGCATCAGGCAGTAAGCTTTGATCTAGTGAATAATCAACACCATCGTAGTTGAATGATTGAATTGTCGAACCATCCGCACCTTCGAAATTAAACAGGTTATACGAAACAATAGTATCGCCCGCTAAAGTTGGCTCAGTAACTGACTCAACCTTATCAACGAGCTCAACAACATCATCTGTGACATTGACGAGAATCTCAGCGGCTTCTGGTGTACTCGAACCGCCAGATAGTGCAGAACGGTCTCCATCCGCGTCAACGGCATAAATAGGCAGAGCAAAGGTCAACAACGCGTCTTCAGCGCCTTGGTGAGAAAGCTCTTCGTACAGAGTGAATTCATAGTTCCCCAATGACGGACTATCAACTTTAACGTCAAAGACCGTAATTCTAGAGCCATTGACTTCAACATAGCCTTCGTAAGTTCTTACACCGTTAGTTTCATCAATAAGCTCAAGCAATACGGCTTCGCCATTAGACGTTAAAGAACCACCAGCATTAAACTCCGTAGGTTCAATCTCGTAATGATCGATGATGTCGCTTTCAAAAATATCGGCAGTGATGCTTCCGCTACCCGCTACGGGCGCGGTTCCCTCTTGAGACCCACCAACAATACCAGCTTCATCAACATCAATACTGTCGACATTGGTAATGACTGGTTTATCACCATCAGAAATAGCGAGGTTGATGGTATTGGTTACGATATCTTGGTCAAAGTCCGTAACCGTGATCGGCAGCGAAAAAGAGAGTGAGTCAGTGCCGATCTGTTCGATCGGATTAAACTGCTCAAATTTATAAGTGCCATCGGTATCAAGTGAGATAGTAAGGACCACCTCGCCACGACCTTGGATTGCCAGAGTGATCGTCGTGCCATCATCAGAAAGTCTGGCCAGCGTGTTCTGATTATCACTGAGTACGCCATCAAACTGTTCTAATGCACTTGCATCGAAGACTGCTGATTGAAGGTTATCACTACCAATATTTGAAAACGTGCCTTCAATTGCAGCACTGCTTGTTTCAACGTTACTGATATTCACACTTTCAGCAGACGGATCTACCCCGTCAAAGACGGTCACTTGCGCATTGATAGGTGTGACAAGCTCATTACCTGCGGTGTCTTGACCTTGTATGTCAAAGGCGATGTTGATTTGGTCGCCCGTAAAGGAAACCTGACCGCCACCAATCGACGGAACATGATCTATCGGTTGGGAAACAGTTGTGGTCAGCGATAATTCAACGTCATTTCCAACACTCACGGCATCAATATCGATGCGCAGTACTTCATCTGTACCTTGAACACCAATAATCGAATTGGAGGCTGAATCAAACGTAAAAGTTACCGGTTGGCCACTAGAGGTAATGTCGCTATTAAGTTCACTAAGGAGCGAAGCGAGAGAAAGTGTTTCTGGAGCAAAAGAATCTGGGTCAAGCGCTAAGCTACCCGCAACAACGGTATCAGTAACCGTAACCGATTGAGGGTAAGTATTGCCTGAAATGGAACCTTCTGTCAGTGTTTCAGCGATGGATTGACCACCCGATGAGAGCGTGATCGATCTGAGCTCTTCTCTGTCTTCATCAACAGATTGATCTTCTAGACCAGAAGTTTCAAAGAAGGTCGAAGGATGAGTTTCTATGTAGGTGTAATCTATAGTAACAAAGCCTGCGTTTGCAGAACCCTGACCGCCACCAGCAGCCGTTGCTTCTAGGATTTGAGTTGGATCGGCACCGGCTAAAATGGCATCTTGAATCGCCGCAAGGTCGTCATCGTTAAATGATTCATCGTCAGCTTGTGCCAAGTCAATATTCACTTCTCCGGCGATTGGCGCATCTGCCCATGCCAACTCGGGGTCGACACAACCGACACAATTCTCACCAACCTCAACAACGCCATTAGGTACGCCTAAGAAAAGTTCTGCATCATGTGCAGTAATAACAATCTCGTTTTCACGGATGATATCGCCAACCGAAACTTTTCTGGCACTGCCGTCAGGCTTAACTACGACGACATCTCCACTAGTTGCTTCAACTACCGCAACCTGGCGCGTAACTTCGATATCCATATATCCCCCGTTGTCACAAAGCACTATTCTCTAGAGCTGTGAAAATTATTTGTAATAGCAATTTCAGGTTTTCATTGAACGCATACTTAACTCTCATGAATGGCAATCCATTGTTATGCCCAATCAGCTTGAAAAGAGAGAAGTATTTCACCTGTTTTTTATAGTTTACTTACCCTTAAGCCTAGTCTTCCCCATAAAAAATGCCATGTCTGTGCGACGAGACGTCTTTTCACAAATCTAGGTATTCTGGCTGGGGTTTGAAAACCTGAGGTTAAAAGTTAGTAGGACGCTGATTTATATGCAAATAAAGGCACATTGTAATTACACCTCTTCATTTTATAAATATATACAGTAATAACGTTGATAAATCATTAGCGAATATGGGGCATTAATAGAGGTGAGTTATGCGTTAACAGCAAAGCAGAGGTAAGTCCCACATTTGAGACAGCAACCAGAGTAAAGATGATGTATTCCTATCCAGAATCAATTAAATGACTTGCATAAGGCACACCTGATAGCGCATTAATTCATAAAAGGGAGAAACTGCTCGTTTCCAACGATAAGTTACTCTATTTATCCACCACCAAAACAAAAAAGCCCACTAAGTTGAACCTTAGTGGGCTTTAGAACCAGTATATAGCGTTATGCTGTTACCGATGAAACATTATGATTTAGCGAGGCGATTTGCAGTCCAAACATAAAGCAGCTCAAGCGCAATCGTCGCACCAGCTAACGCTGTAATTTCGCTTTGGTCATACGCTGGAGAAACCTCTACAACGTCCATACCAACCATGTTGATGCCCTGCAAACCGCGGATGATTTTCAGAACTTTATCTGAGTTCAAACCACCACACACTGGCGTGCCAGTACCCGGCGCAAATGCAGGATCCAGACAGTCGATATCAAACGTCAGATACACTGGCTTGTCACCAACAATACCTTTCACTTGAGCAATGATCTCGTCTACGCTCATGTCATTAGCTTGCATCGCGTTAATTACGTTGAAGCCGTGACCTTCTTGTTTGTACTCGGTACGAATACCAATTTGAACTGAATGTTCAGGCGAAATTAAACCTTCATTTGGCGCATGGTAGAACATAGTACCATGATCGTAACGACTGCCCTGACTGTAAGTGTCAGTATGCGCGTCGAAGTGAATCAGAGCCATCTCACCGTACTTCTTGCCATATGCTCTAAGCAAAGGCAGTGTAATGAAGTGATCGCCACCTAAACCTAACAGAGTTTTACCACTATTTAGAATCGCATCAGCAGCCGCTTCTAAACGTTGAGTTAGATCTTCTGCGTCACCGCAATCAAACACAAGATCGCCAGCATCAATTACCGAGGTGTGTTCAAATACATTGAAGTCCCAAGGGAATTTTTTGCCTTCCCACGCCAGGTTCACAGAAGCACGACGAATCGCATCAGGGCCCATGCGAGCACCCGGACGACCAGATGTCGCCATATCTAATGGCGCGCCTAACACAACCACATCAGCATCGTTATCGATTGGGTTTTGCACTAATGGACGACGCATAAACGTCATCGCATTGGAGTACAGCGAGTAATCTGGTTTCGTAAATAGATCGTTCATTAAAAATCCTCAAGATAGGTGTAACCCATCAAGCCTTGCTCTAACTCTTCAAGTACGCTTTGTTGCTCTTGCGCTGGTACTTTCGCCGTTACTAATTCTTTGTAGTTCTGACGAATTAGGTCCATATCAATGTGAACGTAACGCATCATGTCTTCTACTGTGTCGCCTTCATTGATGTAGTCAATGTTCGCTTCACCGCTTTCGTCAACGTTGACCACTACACTGTGCGTATCACCAAATAGGTTATGCATATCACCTAAGATCTCTTGGTATGCGCCTACTAGGAAGAAGCCCATCAAATATGGTTCATCTGGGTTCCATGCAGGAACTGGCAGCGTTGTTTCAATACCTTGACCATCAACATACTGGTCAATCGTACCGTCAGAGTCACAAGTGATGTCCAATACAACAGCGCGACGCTCATCCGCATTGTCTAAACCGCTCAGTGGCAATACAGGGAACACCTGATCAATACCCCATGCATCTGGCAATGACTGGAACAGTGAGAAGTTCACGAAGAACTTGTCTGCCAAACGCTCACTCAACTCATCCAAAATTGGACGGTGGTAACGGTTCTTAGTACTCATACGAGTGCTAAGCTCGTAGTTGATACGCAAAGACATCTGCTCAGCCCAAGCACGGTGCTGAAGGTTCAGCATACCGGTCGCAAATTGGTTGTGCGCTTCTGCAATATCACTCTGCGTGTCGTTGTAGATCTCAATCAACGCACGGTCGTCGTTACCAGCATCGAGTTCTAAGAAGTTCTTCCACATGTTGTTAAGCAACAGCGGTGCGTCTGCTTCTGGTGCCGCCATGTCTTCCGGAGAGTAGCTTTCAGTACCAATCACGTTGGTGATTAGCACCGCATGATGCGCAGTCAATGAGCGACCAGACTCCGAAATAATCACAGGTTGTGGTTGATTGTAGAGCTTACAGATATCCCCTACTGTCATCACGATATTACGAGCGTACTCAAGCAAGCCGTAGTTCATTGAGTTTGAAGATTGGCTGCGTGTGCCGTCGTAATCGACCGCCAAACCGCCACCAACATCTAAGAACTTCAGTTGAGCGCCAATATCACGCAGTTCACAGTAGAAGCGAGCCGCTTCACTCACACCATTTCGCACATCACGAATGTTCGCCATTTGTGAACCAAGGTGGAAATGCACTAGCTCTAGAACATCCAGTTGATCTTCTGCTTTCAAGCGTTCAATAACGGTCAATACTTGTGATGCAGACAAACCGAATTTCGACTTCTCACCACCACTTGCTTGCCATTTACCTGCACCTTGAGAAGCAAGACGGATGCGTAAACCCAAACGAGGTTTCACACCAAGTGCTTTCGCTTCAGAAAGAACAAGATCAAGCTCAGACAATTTCTCTAGAACGATAAATACCTTGTGCCCTAGCTTTTCGCCAATCAGAGCAAGACGGATGTATTCTCTGTCTTTGTAACCGTTACACACGATCACAGAACTCGCTTTTTGAGCCAGCGCCAATACCGCTAATAGTTCAGGTTTGCTGCCCGCCTCTAGACCTAGCTGCTTTTGCTCTAATTGAGCTTGGCTCGCTAAGATTTCATCAACCACTTCTTTTTGCTGGTTAACTTTAATCGGATAAACAAGTAGGTAACGGTTGTCGTACTGATATTCTTCGATCGCTTGATTAAATGCGTTACAGATATTGTGCACACGCTGATGCACGATTTGAGGAAAACGCACAAGAGCAGGTAAACCAATATTTCTTTGCTCTAACTGTTTTACAATCTTACTTAGAGGAACTTGATGATCGGTTTCGCTTGGTGAAACATACACTTCACCGTTGTCATCAATTCCATAAAAACCTTGGCTCCAGTGCTTTACATTATACTCAGCACGGATGCGTTCCAAATTAACCGAATTTTCCAATTCTAGAGACCTCACACTATAGGGCCATCGACAGAAGATACCTCTTTGGAATAGCGAGGTATAACCCAACAAAAAAACGCTCAAAAACGATTTGTTGGCTGCATTAACCGATATTATGAAGAGCGAGTCCAACCATTGATATTTGTGGTTACGATTACGTTTTTTTATCGACAGATCGACTTAAAGTGACAGGTAAGGAATTACAAGGTTTTAGGGCAAAAAGCAGGCTGAAGCGCATTAAATATAAAGCACTTTCTCATAAAAAATCAGGTGAATAAAATAGTATTCACACCTAAAATTCTTGGCTATTTTGGTGATGTTAAGTCAGGTTTGTGACAAATATCGGCACTTCAATATCACAACTCTCGCTATCACTAAGATAGTCAGTATCCTGTTCTTCCATACCTATTGATGAGTGTTAAATCATGTCCGAAATGTACACCACCTACGCAAAGCAATACGACTCTGCTGCTCGCGATAATATTTATAATGCCCTATTAGAACGCCCATCAACCATAGCCTTACTAGACGATGTTAAAGGGCTCGATATTGTCGACCTTGGTTGCGGCTCAGGTATATACGCACAGTGGTTTATCGACCAAGGTGCCAACAAAGTCACGTGTACCGACCTGTCTCAAGATATGGTTGACCTAGTGAACGGAAAACAAATCCCCAATGTGACCGCATACGCGCAAGATGCTGCTCTTGGTTTACCTAAGGAAGCTGATAACAGCGCTGATGTCATCGTGTGCCCATTGGTACTGCATTACATTGAAGATCTAAAGCCTGTCTTTGATGACGTGTACCGCGTTTTGAAACCGGGTGGCTACATCGTGTTTTCCACTCACCACCCTTTTGCGGATTTTGAATGCACCCTTTCAGGTAACTACTTTGAGCGCGAATTCATTCGAGAAGAGTGGAACACGGTTGGAACCCCCGTTCAGGTAAGCTTCTACCGCCGTTCATTAACCGAGCTTTGCCAAGCTGTCAGTCAATCTGGCTTGCTGATTTCACAAATCACCGAAGGCACAATCGACGAGAAGGCCAAAGCCATTTCTGAAGAAACGTACGAGCGCTTATCGAAAAACGTTAACTTCATCTTTATGCGTTGCGAGAAAGTCTCAGCCTAACCAGCAATTAAATCGCGTGTGCCTTTGATTGCCCCAAAGGCACCTTTTATCTCCCTAACCATCTCAACTCAGCACCCGCTCAACTGAACAAAAAATAAACTTTTCTTGTCCATATCTTGTATTCGATCCTAACTTCTTGTAATTTTAACTGACCAACCAATCGGTCAGCCTTCGAATTTAGGGGATACTATGAGCCATAATCTAGACCTTGAACCAAACACGTCGAGCACCAACGACATGGATCAAATATTCAACCGACAACAAGATCACTACCGTAACAACGTTAATCCAACACTTGAGCAGAGACGAAATGATCTCTCAGTCTTAAAAAAGCTATTAATGCGCTACCAAGAGCAGTTAATTGAAGCGGTATCAGAAGATTATGGCCATCGAGCAAAGCACGACAGCTTAATTGCTGACATCACCCCTTCCCTGCACCAGATCAATTACAGTGATAAAAATCTTAAGAAGTGGTTGAAGCCTTCACGTCGAAAAGCCGGCTTGATGCTAACACCAGCCAAGATTACTGTGCATTATCAGCCAGTAGGTGTAGTTGGTATCATCGTGCCTTGGAACTTCCCAGTTATGCTCTCTTTGGGTCCTCTCATCACAGCATTGGCTGCAGGTAACACTGCAATGCTCAAGATGTCTGAGTTTACTCCTGCAACAAACCGTGTTTTGAAAGCGATGTTGGCCGAAGGTTTCAGTGAAGAACAAGTGGCGATCATCGAAGGTGAAGCCGACGTTTCTGCTAAGTTTAGCCAGCTGCCGTTTGACCATATCCTGTTTACAGGCTCAACCTCTGTTGGTAAGCACGTAATGAAAGCGGCAGCTGCTAACCTAACGCCGGTTACACTTGAGCTAGGCGGAAAGTCTCCGACCATCATTGCGCCTGATTTCGATGTCGCTGACGCGGTTGAACGTATCTTGTTTGCCAAGAGCTTAAATGCAGGTCAAATCTGTGTCGCACCGGATTACATCTTGCTTCCACGAGAGAAAGTCGATGCATTTATCACCGCTTACAAGCGCTACTTCAAGAAGCTTTATAAAGCAGGAATTGAGAGCAAAGACTTAACCTCAGTGGTTAATATGCGCCAGTACAATCGATTAAAAGGTGTAGTTGAAGATGCGAAGTCAAAAGGTGCTGTGATACACACCGTTACCGAGCAGGCACAAGACGACGTGAACCACAGAATGACACCGCACCTTCTCACCGAAGTGAATGATGACATGGTGGCAATGCAAGAAGAGTTGTTTGGTCCTGTGCTTCCTATCGTGCCGTATGATTCAATTGACGAAGCGATAAGCTACATCACAACAAGAGAACGTCCACTTGCGCTGTACCTAATGAGTCACGACAAGAAAACCCAAGACCGATTCCTATCGGACACTCATTCAGGCGGCGTTTGTATCAATGACTCTTTGGTGCATGTAGCAGCAGAAGACGCACCGTTTGGTGGTATTGGCCCTTCAGGCATGGGACACTACCACGGTATTGAAGGCTTCAAGACCTTTAGCCATGCAAAAACCGTGTTGACTCGAGGCAAGATCAACTTCACTAAGTTGATGCACCCTCCATACAACAACCCAATCAAAAAAATGATGTTCAAAGTACTGAATCGATGATTACAAAAAGGCAAAAAATCCTAGATGCTGCGCTCCTACTCTTTTCCCAACAAGGGTTAGAGGGCACATCTACTGGGCAAATAGCGAAGACCGCCGGTGTAGCAAAAGCGACACTGTTTCATCACTTTGAGAACAAATCTCTACTGATTGATGAACTGTTTCGTGAATTGAAAGTAGAGCTATTTTCTACTCTGGCTCAACACACAGAAATCGCTGAACAAAATCGCTATCAAGCCTTTAAATTCATGTGGATGACCGGAATTGAGTGGGCATTGGAAAACCCAGTCGCCATGAAATTCTTCACCAATGTGCACTTTGACCCAACGACTCAAACTCGTGAAGTCATTGTTTCACAAATGTTTGCGTCACTCGATGACATCATTTTGAAAGGACAGCAAGCCGAAGAGTTGATGGTGTTAGACATTAATCTCGTGAGACACTTCATCCATAGCCACTTTTTGATCTGTGCGAACTGGCTTATTGATCAACAAGAGCCGCAGCCAGAGCAGTCAGAAAAGTACATCAACGACAGTTTTGATATGTGCTGGCGTGCTATTGGTGGTCAAGCTCAGTCGTCCTGTTAGCTAGATTATCTGCGAGCTATAAGCTAAATACCCTGCCATTTAGCAGTGTCTGGTTTCATCGAATCAATAAAAGCGTCCCATCGGCGCTTTTATTATTTGGGTACATTTTAATCACTTCACCCTGTTGACTTTCTAAGCCCGTATTCAGTACCATTCCACCATCATTTCAAAAGAGAATAACGCCATAATGAAGTACTAGCATCCTGACATCCGATTTATTTTTTAAAAATCATTTGGACACTCGGGGTTAGTGGGCGTTACTTCGTCATCTATTTTCGCGACAAATTAAGCTCTTAAAGATCCGCCTGTTTACGGCCTATATCTTCCAGAGCACACCTAAAAGACAGAAACTATCTCAATACCGCTTTCTCTCTTTCATTGGTCATCTACCTAAGTAACGCCTATGGCGATCTGTTGTTAGCATCCAGTTGGATCTTACTCAGAAAAGCGCCTCGCCCCTTTTACTCGTTTATACGTAAAGGGAGGTATTTTTATGCCTACTATTTTAGCCAACAATCTCTCATTCCAACTCGATACTGGTGAATGGCTATTTCAAGACGTCACCTTCAATTTGAACTCAAGACTGACTGGCTTGGTTGGAAGAAACGGAGCCGGAAAATCGTTGCTACTTTCATTACTCACTGGGCAAGTGCAGCCGACATCTGGGAGTGTATCTAGACAAGGCTCGATTGGTTTCTACTCACAATTACCTTCAGAACTTTTGGATAGCACGATCAGCATTGCTGATTTCTTAGGTATCACGAATAAACTCAATGCCTTGCGAGCTATCGAACAAGGCAGCTGCGAGCATCAACATTTTGACATCGTTGGTGACGATTGGGATTTGCAAGACAACATTCAGAGGCTATTGGCCAATCTGAAAATAACCAGCGAGTTGACCACGCCATGCAACACACTAAGCGGTGGGCAGCTTGCCCTTTTACAGCTTCATCAACTGTTTACGTCAGACCACAACATATTGATTCTCGATGAGCCGTCGAATCATTTAGACAGTGACGGGCGCAGCTGGTTAATAGAACAGTGCCAACAATTTGAAGGCAAAATACTGATGGTTAGCCATGACCGAAGCCTGTTGAGGCACATGGAAGGGATCTACCACCTCAACAGTTTGGGGTTACGTTTCTATACAGGAAACTACGATGACTACTTCAAACAAATGTCGAATCAGGCCGATGCACTAGATAAACAGATTGCTCATCATCAATCAGAAAAGAGACGACTTGAACGCCAAGCTCAAGCCAACAAAGAAAAAGCACAACAGCGAGAGGCGCAAGGAAACCGACTGCGAAAATCAGGCAGTCAGCCCAAGATCTTACTGGATGCAATGAAAGACAAAGCCGGACGAACACAAGCAACATCAGCCACTAGCCAAAATAACTTAAAGGAGCAAAATCAAGATAAGCTTCAATCTCTTAAAGAACAAAAAGAGCAACTGAAACCGCAGGCCTTGTATCTACAACAGAGTAATAGCAAGAAAAAGAACGCGCTATTAACTGTTGAAGATTGTCGACTTGAATATGGGTCTGGTACTGCTATCAATTTTTCTCTGTCACAAGGTGACCGCTGTTATCTAAGCGGCGCAAACGGCTGTGGTAAGTCGACACTGTTGAAAGCGATTCACAACGAGCACTCGCACTACACTGGTACCATCAAACGCTTAGGATCTACGGTGTACCTTGATCAACACTTTGGTTTATTGGATCCCCATAACACCATGTTCGATAGCCTCATGACACATAGTGACGGGCTCACAGAGAGTGATGCTCGAACATTGTTAGCAGGCATCGGCTTTAGGCGTGATACCGTGTACCGCAAAGTCGCTCACCTAAGTGGTGGAGAGAAAATGAAGCTAGCGATGTTGATTGTCAGTCATAAGCAAGACTCCCCATTACTGCTGCTTGATGAGCCAGACAATCATTTAGATATCGACTCAAAGCAGATATTGGCGTCAGCTTTACGTGGATACCAAGGAGCTTTTATCTTAGTCAGTCATGACTTGGATTTTGTTGAGGAGGTCGGCGTTAGCCAAAATCGTATTCAGCTTTAACCTTGATATCAACAACCACTGAGTTTAGATAGGCGAGTATTGTTGCGGATACTCGCCTTTCTCGATTGAGACAAGTAAACTACGCGCCTCGAACATCTATTCATAAGGCTAAGGTTTGCATACTCTAGAACAATTAAAATCAGGGCAACTTAAAGGTATTAAGCGCTTAAAATTATCAGAAGGTCTCACTGAGTTTCCATTAGAAATCTTGGACCTCGCCGATTCACTAGAGATTCTGGATCTTTCGGGGAATCAGCTATCAGACTTGCCTGAAGAGTTATCACAGCTTACTCACCTGCGTATTATCTTTGCGTCGAATAATCTGTTCACGCACCTTCCTGATGTTCTTGGGTCACTTCCTAAGCTTGAAATGATCGGTTTCAAGACCAACCAAATCAAAACCGTAAGTGAAGTATCTCTACCACCTCTATTACGCTGGTTGATCCTGACCGACAACGCCATCGAAGTTCTACCGAACTCACTGGGCGAAAGACCAAGACTGCAAAAGCTAGCACTCGCAGGCAACCAGCTTCGCGCTTTACCTGAGAGTATGGAAAAGCTATCCAACCTCGAACTGGTTCGCTTGTCTGCAAACCAACTGACTGAGTTCCCAGAATTCCTTATCAAGCTACCTAAACTGGCTTGGCTAGCGTTTGCGGGTAACCCTTTTTGCAAACACCCTAGCAGCTTAGATAGCGTGCCTGCGGTTAGCTCTCAAAGCTATTCACTAAATCAAGTACTTGGCCAAGGCGCATCTGGCGTGATCTCGCATGCAAGCTGGCTAAACAGCGACTTTGATTTTCCACAGGAAGTGGCGGTTAAAGTGTTTAAAGGCGAAGTCACCAGTGACGGCTACCCACATGATGAACTGGAAGCGTGCCTTCAAGCTGGTCACCATAACAACTTGGTAAAGTCCATTGCTCAAGTTGAAGAACAAGATTACCTAGCTTTGGTGATGGAACTCATTCCAAGCAGCTACTACAACCTAGGGCTACCACCAACACTCGAGACTTGCACGCGTGATACTTTCCCTGAAGGTTTCGAACTTCCGATCTCGCAAATCGACAACATTGTGACTCAGATGATCGATGTATTTAATCACCTGCATGACAACAAGGTTTGTCACGGTGATTTGTACGCGCATAACACCCTAGTCAATGAACAAGGCCAAATGATCTTTGGTGATTTTGGAGCGGCGACCATCTACGGTTACCTGACTGAAGAGCAGCAGCAAGGTATTAGACGCATCGAGGCTCGCGCTCTCAAGTACTTTATTGATGACCTACTAACGGTTTGTGCCAAGCAAGATGTTGGAAGTGAACTGCACTCATGCCTAACAAACTTTGAAGCATAAACGCAGCAGATAAAGCGAGTTGATAGAATGCTAACGCTCGGTTAGCTTCACAAGAAACAACAAAGCCAACATCACTGTTGGCTTTTTTCTTTTTAGAACGTCGTTCGCGTAATCAAACTCGACGAAAAGAGTTAACGCTCAACTTGCACCAGCTTCAGGTACGAATGCAGCTCGCTGTTCTTATACTCCACCGCTGAGTGAATATTAAGGTCAGCTCGAGCTACAACCGCGAATTCATATCGGTTGTCGCCTTTAGTAATCTCAACGTGCAGTAAGCCGTCTTTTAACTGCCACCGCCCTACCGTCTTAAAGCGATCAAATAAACGGTACTCAGTAAGAGTGCCATCGCCTTTAAAATGCACTTCAGTAATGTATCCAGCCGGGCAGCTTTTCACCCAAACACGATTTTCAATATCACGGACAACAAAATCGCGCTTGGTTTCTCGCCAAGCTAAAAACGTTTCGCTGTCGTAAATATCGGTGTCGAGATCAGCTCGAGGAATTAACGGCTGTTCCGTTTGCTCGCGACAATAAAGCTGAAGCAAAATTTGCTGCGTCGTGTCACTCGATAACTCAGTCATTAATCCTTCCTATCCATCCAGAACTACACTAAAGGTGCGTTGTTAGCGATTAAACCAGCTCGTAAGAGACAACGTAAAGCTGAGAAATGCCTGGGTAGATATCTTGAATCACATCTTTCAGCACTTGCAGCGTCATGTTCTCTTGTTGTGCATGGAACTCACCCAGTTCATCGAACAGAATCGGTTCTACGCTGATGATTTTAAGATTACAGAATACGCGCCCCTCTTCTAACGTTGATACTTCAACAACGCTGCCCGGTTGGTAATCACGCTCTGATTCATCGCGAATAGTGATGGTCTTTTTGCCAGAAAGGATGTCAGCTTCAAAACGTTCGAAGAACGTCATAGTGGTTGGTGCGGTCATTTATTCAGTCGCTTAGCATTATAAGGTTAGGTAGATGTTTATATACCAGAATGCCTGTTCAAGCGAATAAAAATTAGATGCGGAAGTTTACTCGTCATTCCCAAGACTGACGGAGGAAGGAGTTGGGAATCTCTAGAGGATAAATTACAGGCAATAAAAAAGGAGAACCGAAGTTCTCCTTTTCTTAAACCTTAAAGCTAACTCTAAATTATAGAGATGCTTTCGCTTTTTCAACTAGAACAGCGAATGCTGCTTTGTCGAATACTGCGATGTCAGCAAGAATCTTACGATCGATCTCGATAGATGCTTTCTTAAGACCGTTGATGAAACGGCTGTAAGATAGACCATTTTGACGAGATGCCGCGTTGATACGTGCAATCCAAAGTTGACGGAATTGACGTTTCTTGTTACGACGGTCACGGTAAGCGTATTGACCAGCTTTGGTAACTGCTTGGAAAGCTACGCGGTAAACACGTGAACGTGCTCCGTAGTAACCTTTAGCTTGTTTTAGAACTTTCTTATGACGTGCACGAGCTTGTACACCACGTTTTACGCGAGGCATTATGCTTCTCCTAAACTAAACGAATTTATAAACTAAAAAGAATTAAGCGTATGGCATCATACGTAGAACTTGAGCAACTTCACACTTAGGAAGGATCGAGTTCGGACGTAGCTGACGCTTGTTCTTAGTAGTACGCTTAGTCAGGATGTGACGTTTACCAGCGTGCTTAAACTTAATACCACCAGCAGTTTTCTGGAAACGCTTAGCAGCACCTTTGTTGGTTTTCATCTTAGGCATGATGAATAACTCCGCATTGTTGAGTTGTTAATAACATAGTAATTAGGGCGAATAAAACCCCGCAACCTGAGGCTGCAGGGTTCAATTACTTGCAAAGCCGTTAATTACTTCTTTTTAGGGGCCAATACCATGATCATCTGGCGACCTTCAATTCTCGTTGGGAAAGATTCGACTACTGCAAATTCTTCAGTATCCGCTTTCAAACGATTAAGAACGTCAACACCGATGTCTTGGTGAGCCATTTCGCGGCCACGGAAGCGAATTGTTACCTTCACTTTGTTGCCGTCTTCAAGGAAACCAGTCAGGTTGCGTAGTTTTACCTGATAGTCTCCAATATCAGTTCCAGGACGGAATTTAACTTCCTTAATCTGAACCTGCTTTTGCTTTTTCTTCTGCTCTTTCGCAGCTTTGCTCTTCTCGAAGAGGAACTTACCGTAGTCCATCACACGACAAACTGGCGGCTCGGCGTTAGGGCTGATCTCTACTAGATCCATACCAGCTTCATTTGCAGCTTCCATCGCTTCAGCGATTGAAACTACACCAACAGCTTCGCCGTCAGCGCCAGTTAGACGCACTTCACGAACGCCACGAATGTCACCGTTTAAACGGTGCTGGTTTTGTTTGGCCGGTTGCTGGCCACGTCTTCCGCCTTTAATAGCTATTCCTCCAGATTGAGCTTACGGCTTGAAACCTCAGCTTGGATGTATGAAATAAAGTCATCCACTTTAAACTTGCCAAGGTCTTTACCTTTACGTGTACGTACTGCAATTTCGCCGGCTTCCATTTCTTGGTCACCACACACAAGCATGAACGGTACACGTTTCAAAGTATGTTCGCGGATTTTAAAGCCAATCTTCTCATTTCTCAAGTCTGCTTTGACTCTAAATCCACTTTTTTGCAGTTTTTTCGTAATTTCTTGTACATATTCAGACTGTTTGTCTGTAATGCCCATTACAACTGCTTGTTCTGGCGCCAACCACGTTGGGAAGAAGCCAGCGTATTCTTCAATAAGAATACCGATGAAACGCTCTAGTGAACCTAAAATCGCGCGGTGGATCATAACTGGCGTGTGACGCTCGTTATCTTCACCTACGTAAGTTGCACCTAAACGCTCTGGTAATGCAAAATCGAGCTGCACTGTACCACATTGCCATGCACGGTCCAAACAATCATGCAAAGTAAATTCAATCTTAGGTCCGTAGAATGCACCCTCGCCTTCTTGAATCTCGTATGCAATCTCCATTGACTCTAGTGCAAGCTTAAGGTCAGCCTCAGCACGGTCCCACATTTCGTCAGAACCTACACGTTGCTCTGGACGAGTAGACAGCTTAACAACGATGTTTTCGAAACCGAAAGTTGTGTAAGTGTCGTAAACCATTTCAATACAAGCTTTAACTTCTTGTTGAACTTGGTCTTCAGTACAGAATACGTGAGCGTCATCTTGAGTAAAGCCACGAACACGCATGATGCCGTGAAGTGCGCCAGACGGCTCGTTACGGTGACATGAGCCGAACTCAGCCATACGTAGCGGTAGATCACGGTATGATTTAAGACCTTGGTTGAAGATCTGTACGTGACCCGGGCAGTTCATTGGCTTGATAGCGTATTCACGGTTCTCTGAAGACGTTGTGAACATCGCTTCTGCGTATTTGTCCCAGTGACCAGAACGTTCCCAAAGTACACGGTCCATCATTAGTGGGCCTTTTACTTCTTGGTAATCGTACTCAGTAAGTTTTTGACGTACGAACACTTCTAGTTCACGGAAAATAGTCCAACCGTTGTGGTGCCAGAACACCATGCCTGGTGCTTCTTGCTGCATGTGGAATAGATCCAATGCTTTACCAATCTTACGGTGGTCACGCTTAGCCGCTTCTTCTAGACGAACTAGGTGAGCTTTAAGCGCTTTTTTATCATGGAATGCAGTACCGTAGATACGTTGAAGCATCTTGTTGTCACTGTTACCACGCCAGTAAGCACCCGCTACGTTTAGTAGTGTGAAGTGCTGACAGAAACCCATATGTGGTACGTGTGGACCACGACACATATCGATGTATTCTTCATGGTGGTATAGGCCTGGACGGTCGTCTTTAGAAACGTTCTCGTCTAGGATTTCCATCTTGTATGTTTCGCCGCGAGCTTCGAAAGCATCACGCGCTTCCTGCCAGCTAACTTTCTTCTTAACAACCTGGTACTTGGTCTTCGCTAGCTCTTTCATGCGCTTTTCGATCTTTTCTAGATCTTCTTGCGTTAGAGAGTGCTCAAGGTCGATATCGTAGTAGAAACCGTTATCGATGGTAGGACCGATCGCCATTTTCGCTTCTGGAAAAAGCTGCTTAACCGCGTGGCCTAAAAGGTGAGCACAAGAGTGACGAACGATCTCAAGACCATCAACTTCATCTTTAGCAGTGATGATTTCTAGACTTGCATCGTTTTCGATAAGATCACAAGCATCAACACGCTCGCCGTCTACACGACCAGCAATGGTTGCTTTCGCAAGACCAGGACCGATTGATAGGGCAACATCTAGAGTTGATACAGGGTTGTCAAATTGACGCTGACTACCGTCAGGAAGAGTAATAATTGGCATTATTTGTCCTTTACAGTGGTGTTGCACACCAAGCAACACATGAAAATGTTTAATATATGTCTTTCAATCAACTAGTACGCTGATTGGGGATATATGCATAATAAATATACCCACGGAGAAGCAAATACAGATGCCTCGCTCGTGGGTATCAGAGCATTGTAACGAAAAAATATGAAATAACAATGACGGAGGGGCTCTCCCGACACTTCTGTCGCCCTTTGCCGCCCAGCTTATGCAGACTCGAATCACTTCTTTTATGCCTCCACAATTTGAAGCGCCTTTTTAAAGCGCCTTTCACAATGAGCCTAATCAGCTTAGCTATTTCGGTTTGTTCATTTCGAACTAAGCTATATAGGTGTGCCGAAATAAGGATGAGGTGTGTATGGGGAAACGAAGGGCTTTTCTATCGCTCACATCGCCCCTGCCCTTCATAATGCTCACAGTGGCTTACGCACCGAGCGCTTGGGCCAATAAGGATTACGGGCCCTTAATCAGTTATACCCAAGCGCCACTGCAATCCGTTCGCCTTACACCGATGCTTCGCTCTGGTTTCCCATTAGAAGAGGATAAGCTCGAGCTGTTTACCTCTTTAACAGCCGCCAGTATCTGGGCTAACTCCCGCGACTATCATTTAGACTATTATCAAAACCAACTTCAAACAGGACTACGATGGCAATTAACACCTGAATGGCAAGTAGAACTGAATTACCGCTGGCTTTTCGCCGCCAACAACCACCTCGACAAAATCACCATTAACTTCCATGAACTGTTTAGCATCGACCAAGCCGGACGAGATCGAAAAGCCAGACATCAGTTCGACATCTATGCTCCAGAGCACAATATCAGCATCCGAGACTTTTCTGGCGATACACTGACCAGCGCTTTGACGCTCTACACCCAATACCAAATCATAGAGAAAGAGAACCATGGATTATCTGTTGGTGTCTCGCTTTATCACAACAACGTCAGTCACGGAGCATTTAAAGGAAGCAGCACAGAACAAAGCGCTCAACTCAACTATGCATACCAACTCGATATCAATACCTTCTATTCGAGCTTGGGCTTTGCGAATCAGTCTAATCGAGAATCAGACAACGGCTTTGTACATAAAAAGGTTACATGGTCTTGGCTGGGAGGCTATCAGCTGACGCTCATTGAAAACCACGAATTGCACATAGAATACCGGTGGTATGAAGGCGCTGATTATGGGGAAACAGAGTTATCAGAAGCTGCCAATGAAATGATGTTTGGCTATCGCTATGTGATGAAACGCTCGGCACTCGAGGTCTCCATCATCGAGAACATCTTCAATATGGACAACTCGACCGATGTGGCCTTTCAATTGGCTTATCGGCATCAGTGGTAGATCTTATTTAATTAGAGACAATAGAATCAAAAAAGCCGAACAGTTAAGTTCGGCTTTGAAGTTGTACTGTCACTATTAATGGAGAGAGCGACGACTAACAGAGAGGCAACTACGCACTCATGATTCTTGAAACGGCATTGCGAATGTCAGAGTCAGCCGCGTTCGCAGGCAGAGTGAACGAGATGTATTGGTCACCGCGGAAGCTCAGTGAACGGTCAATTTCGGCTAAGCAGTGAACCACAGAACCATCTACGATGAATGACAGCTCGATTTCTTTGTTATTCATGAAGCCACCGCTACGAAATTCAATCTCTTGGTAACAGCCCGAACGTGAAGCGAAGGTGTTACCTTTCAAGTAGCCCTTCTCTACGTCTGCTTTCACCATTGCCATGCCCGAAGCTTCAACACCTTGAATGATTTTCGCGACTGTTGGTAATGGGTGAACAGAGATGAAATCACGGTCTTTAGGGTCAATCGCGAAGCCGATATCTAGGTTGGTTTCGACCCAAACATGGCACTGATTCATTTTTGCGTTCAACGCAGTCACGGGCGTTTCATCATTAAGCTTAAGACGGAATGGCACCAACTTAGTTTCGCCGGGTTGAATCACAAACGGCTCTACAGCTTGAATACGGCCAAGTGAAAAGGTTTCGTAGCTGGTGCTGTCTTCTGTTTCGACTTTCACTTCTGTGTTAAGAACCAAGTTAATCATGTCGATTTGCTGCTCAACATCGCCACCAATGATGTGAACGTTACCAGACAACTCGCCACCTTGGAAAACGTCAATATTATCTAAGACGGTATCGACCTTAGCTGCACCTATGCCTAGCGAGGCCTTTAATTTCTTAAACATATTCTTTCCCTTTCTAATCATCTGATTTACGAATAGTTGTTGCGTGACAATTTGCGACACTTGCCCCACAGAATCAAGACATTTGCGCTATCTATGTTGAACAAGCTCACATCCTCTGAGGAAATGTTGAAATCGTGAAAAAATCCGTTACTCTATTTGTATAGTCAAATAAGGTTTCATTATGTCGAAAGCGCCGCTCTACCTGCAAATAAAACAGTTCATAGACGATAAGATCAGCAATGGTCATTGGCCGGTTGGCTATCAAATCACCACCGAACTCGAACTCACAGAGCAGTTCAACGTGAGTAGAATGACGGTGAATAAAGCCATTCGAGATCTTGTGTCTGAAGGCAAGCTAATTCGGAAACCAAGACTGGGCACTTTTGTGTGTGAGCCAGAAGAAAAAGCGCAATCTCCCCTACTTGATATCAACAACATCGCACAAGAGATCAAAGACCGTGGCCAAACTTACACAAGCCAAGTGATCAAACACGATAGTATCAAGGCTGATGAAAGCACCGCTACACGGTTAGGTGTGATGATCAATGCAGAAGTCTTCTATAGTGAAATCATCCACTTCGCCGACAACACACCGATACAGCTAGAAGCTCGCTGGGTAAACTCACAAGCGGCTCCCCAATACTTAAAACAAGATTTTTCAACCTCAACACCGAATGAATACCTTTCCAAAAGTTGCCCGTTGAGTGCGATTGAACACACGGTCGAAGCCATCATTCCAGACTCCAACATCCGCAAAGCACTAAAGCTAACGGAATCAGAACCTTGCTTGCTTCTTAATAGAAGAACATGGAGCAAAGAACGCCTTATCAGCTTTGCATTACTCTACCACCCTGGCTCTAAGTACAAATTAAGCTCTAAGATCGTTTTAGATTAAAGAATATCATCCTGATCGCCGATCACATTTTTGCAACATCAACTTGATTCGGGTCAGTATTTAGCCTATTTATTTG
Source organism: Vibrio sp. 070316B (assembly GCF_013114115.1). Taxonomy (NCBI): domain Bacteria; kingdom Pseudomonadati; phylum Pseudomonadota; class Gammaproteobacteria; order Vibrionales; family Vibrionaceae; genus Vibrio; species Vibrio sp. 070316B. The sequence goes on from NZ_VTYC01000008.1 coordinate 129,759, forward strand.
TATATACATTTATTGTTTAGCAAAGATCTAGGTGATTATGAATTTGATCCTCAAAAATGCACGAGTGGTCTCGATGAGCTCGGGAGCTGACGGTTATCAACCTTCTTCCCCGCAAGATATCGTTATTGAGAACGGTAAGATCGTATCCCTGTCACACTCAAGCGATGAGTCACTTCATTGTGAAACGGCGAGTGCTAGCCGCTCTGTTGATCACATCATCTACGACTGCAAAAACAAGCTCGTGACACCAGGGCTGATTGATTGCCACACACATCTGGTGTTTGCTGGTAATCGTGCCAATGAATTTGAACAACGGTTAAATGGTGTCTCCTACACCGACATCGCAAAGCAAGGCGGTGGTATTTTAGCGACGGTAACGGCGACACGAGCCGCAAAAGAAGCCGAACTGGTTGAGATGGCGCTGCCTAGATTAGACGGCCAGCTAAGAAGTGGTGTCACCAGCGTTGAAGTAAAGTCTGGCTATGGCTTAACGCTTGATGACGAGCTTAAAATGTTACGTGCTGCTAAAGCCTTAGAAAACCATCGTCGTATTAAAGTCACCACCACATTACTCGCAGCACACGCTGTACCACCAGAATATAAAGAACAACCCGATCGCTATGTTGATCTGGTATGCCAAGAGATCATCCCTAAAGCCGCAGAGCAAGGACTAGCTGACGCAGTCGACGTATTCTGTGAATCGATCGGCTTCAACCTAGAACAAACTAAGCGTGTATTTGCGGCTGCTAAAGAACATGGGCTAGCGATCAAAGGCCACACAGAGCAGCTTTCTAACATGGGCGGCAGTGCGCTTGCCGCGAAATACGGTGCTCTGTCTGTTGATCATGTTGAGTACCTAGATGAAACCGGAGTAAAAGCACTGGCGGAATCAGGTACTGTCGCTACCTTATTACCGGGCGCTTTCTACTTTTTGAAAGAGACTCAACAGCCACCTATTGCCCTACTTCGCGAGCACAACATCCCAATGGCAATCGCGACCGACTTAAACCCCGGCACTTCCCCCTTTGCGGACTTAACGTTGATGATGAACATGAGCTGCACCCTATTTGGTACAACCCCAGAAGAAGCATTACGTGGGGTAACTTGCCATGCAGCTGCTGCCATTGGCGAGTCGCAACACAGAGGCAAAATTGAAGTGGGTTACTCTGCTGATTTGGCTATCTGGAATATCGAGCACCCTGCCGACTTAAGCTATCAAGTTGGTGTTCCTCACCTGCATAAGCGCATTGTTAATGGCGAGGTCTGTCATGACTCAATCTAAATCCAGCTGCACTAATACAGTATCCACCACTCACAACTTTGTGTGGACGGGGCGTAATGACCTTGAAGATGGTGAGCTCGGTACTCGTGTTCATCACATTACCACGCAAGTACAAAGTACTGATTTAAATGACGGACTTAATGACAACACTGTTGCCTTGGTTGGCTTTGCTAGCGATGCCGGTGTTGCAAGAAATAAAGGACGTGTTGGCGCAAAACAAGCACCTAATTTGATTCGCCAAGCGTTAGCTAATATGGCTTGGCACTGTGATACACGCTTTGCTGATCTTGGCGATATCGAATGTAACGATGATCAATTAGAAGTGAGCCAGAAGCAGTGCGCTACTGTGATTGCCAATGCGCTATCCACCAGCAAAGTGATTACCCTAGGTGGCGGTCATGAAGTGGCTTGGGCGTCTTTCCAAGGCCTCGCCGAGCATATTCAAAGAACTCAACCAGAGCACAAACCTAAGATAGGCATCGTTAACTTTGATGGTCACTTTGACCTTCGTGAATTTGAAAGCGACATCGCTGACGTCAAACCAAGCTCAGGCACACCCTTTAATCAGATTAGCGAATACTGCCACACACATCAGTGGCCATTTCATTACGCGTGTCTCGGTGTAAGTGCCGCCAGCAATACCAAAGCGCTTTTCAACAAAGCCGACCAACTTGGTGTGTGGTACGAACACGATCGCGATATCACCCAAGTAAACCAAATTGCTCAACTGGTTAAGTTGCAAAAATTCATCGCTGAGTGTGATTACCTCTATCTCACTATTGATCTCGATGTCTTCCCAGCGGCGACTGCGCCGGGTGTTAGTGCCCCAGCAGCAAGAGGCGTTAGCTATGAAGCGCTCGCGCCTTTCCTAGAACAGATTTTTAAACACAGTGAGAAACTCATTATCGCGGACATTGCGGAATATAACCCAGACTACGACGTCGACGGCCAAACGGCTCGATTGGCGGCTCGTTTGTGTTGGGATATTGCCAGTGCAATGGCCAGTGAATAAGCCAGCTATATAGATAAATACAACTACAACGATATAACGTGAAACAGAAGGAATTTCAAAATGACGGAACACCACAACAGTGACCCTCGTCTCGACACGACTCGCGAAATTCGCGCACCTCATGGCACCACTTTGCGCGCAAAATCTTGGTTAACAGAAGCACCCCTTCGTATGCTAATGAACAACCTAGATCCTGATGTGGCAGAACACCCACATGCACTGGTTGTGTATGGCGGTATTGGTCGTGCAGCACGTGATTGGAAATGTTACGACAAGATTGTTGAAGTATTAGAGCGTTTAGAAGACGACCAAACATTACTTGTTCAGTCTGGTAAACCTGTAGGCGTGTTCCCGACTCATAAAAACGCACCTCGCGTGTTAATCGCTAACTCGAACCTTGTTCCACACTGGGCAAACTGGGAACATTTCAACGAGCTCGATAAAGAAGGCTTGATGATGTACGGCCAAATGACTGCAGGTAGCTGGATCTACATCGGTTCACAAGGCATCGTTCAAGGTACTTACGAAACCTTTGTCGCTATCGCGAAGAAACACTTCCAAGGCGAAGCAAAAGGTAAATGGGTACTTACAGGTGGCCTTGGCGGCATGGGCGGCGCTCAACCTCTAGCAGCTACCATGGCTGGCTTCTCAATGATTGCGGTTGAATGCGATGAATCACGAATCGATTACCGCCTGCGTACTGGTTATGTAGACAAGAAAGCCACCAGCTTAGATGAAGCGATGGCTATCATTAAAGAGTCTGACACACCTATTTCTGTTGGCCTGCTAGGTAACGCTGCAGATGTGTTCCCTGAATTAGTAGAGCGCAACATCACGCCAGATGTCGTTACTGACCAAACCTCTGCCCACGATCCTCTGAATGGCTATTTGCCGCAAGGTTGGACGATGGAGAAAGCCGCACAAGAGCGCACCATTGATGAATCGAAAGTAGTAAAAGCAGCGAAACAATCGATGGCGATTCAAGTTCAAGCGATGCTAGACCTGCAATATCGCGGCGCTGCAACCGTGGATTACGGCAACAACATTCGTCAAATGGCACTGGAAGAAGGCGTAGAAAACGCGTTTGATTTCCCAGGCTTCGTTCCGGCATATATACGACCTTTATTCTGCGAGGGCGTAGGTCCTTTCCGTTGGGCTGCTCTCTCTGGTGATCCAGAAGACATCTACAAAACAGACCAAAAAGTAAAAGAACTGATTCCAGACAACCCTCACCTGCACAACTGGCTAGATATGGCGCGTGAACGCATTCAGTTCCAAGGCCTACCAGCTCGTATTTGTTGGGTTGGCTTGAAAGATCGTGAGCGCTTAGGTCAGGCCTTCAATGAAATGGTGAAAAATGGCGAACTGAAAGCACCAGTAGTTATCGGCCGTGACCACCTAGATTCAGGTTCTGTAGCGAGTCCGAACCGTGAAACAGAAGGCATGATGGATGGTTCAGATGCCGTATCAGATTGGCCTTTATTGAATGCACTGCTAAACACTGCAGGCGGCGCAACTTGGGTTTCTTTACACCATGGTGGCGGCGTTGGTATGGGCTTCTCGCAACACTCAGGTATGGTGATTTGTTGTGATGGTTCTGAAGATGCATCACAACGTATTGCTCGCGTACTTCACAATGATCCAGCAACAGGCGTTATGCGTCATGCGGATGCGGGTTACGACATTGCTAAGCAGTGTGCGAAAGAACAGAAACTTGATTTACCTATGCTAAACGAAGAACTTCGTCGCCTTTAATGTCTGGAGAAAACATGTTGAATTTATTACTTAAACCAGGACATCTAGGTCTATCTGAACTGCGTAAAATCAGCCGCAGTCCGGTGAATTTGTCGCTAGACCCTGCAGCCATTCCAGATATTGAAGCGAGCATGCAAGTTGTAGAGCAAGTGATCGCTGAAGACCGCACTGTTTATGGCATCAACACGGGCTTTGGCTTACTGGCGAACACCAAGATCGCCCCAGAAGATCTCGAAGTTCTGCAGAAAAGTATCGTGCTGTCTCACGCAGCAGGCATCGGCAAATTCATGTCTGACGAAACCGTGCGCTTGATGATGGTACTCAAGATTAACAGCTTGTCTCGTGGCTACTCAGGTATTCGACTCAAGGTGATCAATGCCCTGATCGATCTAGTGAACGCGCAGGTTTACCCTTGTGTGCCACAAAAAGGCTCAGTAGGTGCATCTGGCGACCTCGCTCCCCTAGCCCACATGAGTACCGTTCTACTTGGTGAAGGCCAAGCTCGTCACAACGGTAAAATCATTACTGGTTTGGAAGCAATGAAGATCGCAGGGCTAGAGCCAATCACACTCGCTCCTAAAGAAGGTTTAGCGCTACTCAACGGTACGCAAGCCTCCACCGCATTCGCCTTAGAAGGCCTATTCGCAGCAGAAGACTTGTTCGCGTCTGCGACAGTATGTGGCGCTATGTCAGTTGAAGCTGCACTAGGTAGCCGCCGCCCATTTGATCCTCGTATTCACCGCGTTCGTGGTCACCGTGGACAAATGGACGCTGCGCTTGCTTACCGTCATCTGCTTGACCAAAAGAGTGAAATTGGTGAGTCACACACGTGTTGTGAAAAGGTTCAAGACCCTTACTCACTGCGTTGTCAGCCTCAAGTGATGGGCGCGTGTCTACAGCAGATCCGCAACTCAGCAGAAACACTGATGGTTGAAGCGAATTCCGTATCGGACAACCCACTGGTCTTTGCGGACGATGGTGACATCATTTCGGGTGGTAACTTCCACGCAGAACCCGTTGCTATGGCCGCAGATAACTTAGCCTTAGCCATTGCTGAAATCGGTAGTTTGTCAGAACGTCGAATGGCACTGCTGATTGATAGCGCGCTAAGTAAACTTCCACCGTTCTTAGTCGACAATGGCGGCGTTAACTCTGGCTTTATGATTGCCCAGGTTACCTCAGCAGCACTAGCTAGTGAGAACAAAACACTGGCTCATCCAGCTTCTGTAGACAGCTTGCCAACGTCCGCTAACCAAGAAGATCATGTGTCTATGGCAACCTTTGCTGGTCGTCGTCTCCGTGACATGGCAGAGAACACTCGTGGAATCTTGGCAGTTGAGTATTTAGCGGCAGCGCAAGGCTTGGATTTTAGAGCGCCAAACCTCTCTTCACCTCGAGTAGAAGAAGCGAAACAGATCCTGCGTGAAAAAGTCAGCTTCTACGACAAAGACCGCTACTTCGCACCGGACATCGAGCAAGCTAACTTATTGCTCAAATTGTCTGTGCACAACCACTTAATGCCTGAAGGTATTTTGTGTAGCTTTTAAGTCGTGAAATAACACGTCATATAAACAAGGGCTATCGATTAGCCCTTGTTGCATTGAGCCAGTCACCATATCCCCTGTAAAACTGCCACATACCATCCAACGTATCTATCTAATTGACTGATATATAAGCAAAGTTAACTGGATAGACCATTAGATCGAAGTTAGTTAGCTATAATCCACCCCAGATTTGATGACTAATAGCGATACTATGTTTCTGACACCTTACTTTTCTACTGAAGACAATCAATTTCAATTCACTCGTGAACAAGCAAGTCACTTTGCTAAAAAAGTAGCTGGCGATTTCAACCCAATTCACGATGAAGACAACAAGCGCTTCTGTGTTCCTGGCGATCTTTTATTTGCGGTTCTTCTGCAAAAAGAAGGCATCAGCCAAAAAATGCGTTTTGATTTTTCAGGTATGGTTGGTAACGGTATTGCGTTAAGCGTTGATAACAAGTGTGAAAAAGAGAGCTCACTTATCGATGCAAATGGTAAAGAGTACCTACACATGTCTTGTGAAGGTGAGAAGAGCCACGATCAAGCATTCATCGAGCACGTAGTAACAAACTACGTTAAGTTCTCTGGTATGAACTTCCCTCACATCATGGTTCCTCTTATGGAAGAGCAACAAATGATGATCAACTGCCAACGTCCTCTTGTGATTTACGAGAGCATGGAAGTTGAGTTTACTCGCCTAGACCTTTCTCACCCAGAAGTTGAATTCTCTGGTGCGACTTTTGACGTTGAAGGCAAGCGCGGCATCGTGACCCTGAACTTCGATTTCAAAGAAGATGGCGAAGTAGTCGGTAAAGGCGTGAAGCGCATGGTAGCAAGTGGCCTTAAGCCATACGACCAAGCTTCTGTAGACGACCTAGTAAACCGCTTCAACGAGCGCAAAGAGATGTTTCTAGCTCAGTTCGCGGCTGCCGCTTAAGTAAGCCAACACAGAATTAAAAAGCCCAGCTTGATATCCTCAAGCTGGGCTTTTTTCATTCTAAACAATAAATATTGGTTTAAGTCACAGTTATTTGCTGAGTACCTTTCCTCTTTAATGACGAAAGTGACTTACGCATCATCGTGCCACCTAACAGCATCGCCAGCCAATACCAACCCATTGAACCACCTGTCTTTTTGGTAGTTGGATCTTCCACCAAGCTTAGCTCTTTAATCTCATTACTATAAGCAAAGTTCTTAATGGTCACTCTGTCATGCCCTGCAGATCCCACCCCATCTTTGCTGTACGCAATCATGAAGCTATTGTCTTTAGCTCTCGCCATTGGCAGTTCAACAGTGCCAGATAATAGGCCTGCAAACGCGCCAACTTCAAAGCCGTTAATGTAGATCTCCATGTAGTCACGATCTTCTTCAGAAAAGACGGTGAGATCCAAAGATACGGTACCAGCTGGGATCCCGTCGACAATGAATGCGGTGGACTGGCTATTACCAATATCCGGTGACGCTATCGTATCCCCTTCAACATCCCAAGCTTCTGTGCTGTAGACTGCATTCTTAGGTATCGTGACGAGTGAATTCACCGTATTAGAAACCTCATTCGCGCCAATAGCATGTGCCTTTGATGTCACCACACCGGCTAGTGAGTCGGTTGACACCTTGATACCAAAATCATGGTTACCCACTGAGTCTATGTTGTAGCTTACAACCACATCACACCCTTCATTCGGCGATAACGTCCCGCAACTGTTACTCTTTATAATCGCACTACCATTGTAGGTTATGGGATCGTTTGTACCGACAGCCAAAGATACGTCAGTTACGTTAATCTCTTGATCGGATTTGTTCGTAAATTCAAACTTGTGTTCAATTGGGCCCAAAGGTCGAGCGCCTAGCATCACTTTAGTTTGGTAGCTAAAGCCTGCCGTCTTCGTACCTATCCAGTCAGCAAAGTGGCTTATGTTGGTGTAGACACCGTATGCCTCTGGCTGTGCGCAACCTTCTCCCCAACTCACAAGACCTAACTGTTCGTAGTGACCATTGTTGGTGGACAACATGATTGGGCCACCGCTATCCCCACTACATGAATCGCGGCCGCCTTCTTTGTAACCAGCACAAAAAGCATCAGCACCAATATCTGAATATCCATCTCCTTGACCAAGGTTACAATCTCGCTGACTAACTAACGGAACATTCACTTGATGCAACTGGCTCGTGGATGAGTATTGCTCTTGCGACGAATTCTGGTCGCCCCAACCTATGACGGTTAACATCTGACCTGCACTCAAGTTATCACGGACATAACCATCGACTAGGTCAACCGCAGATTCCATGGGCTTATCACTAAGCTCAATAATGGCAATATCATTACTCGCAGGCTCTTGAGTATAGCTTTCATGAGCATAAACTTGCTCGACGGAATAGCGGTGCTTCTCTACGTTGGGTGAAGAAAGATCAGAGAGACCAATGACAACCTCAAAATCTTGGCTACTGCTTGCTTCGATACAGTGCGCTGCTGTGAGTACATATCGCTCACCAATAAAACTTGCACCGCAGAACTGCCCTTCGTAGGCGTCCATGTTTTTTGAAACAAGTGCGACCATGAATGGCCAACTACCTTTTGTCGCTTCGTTACCGTTGATAATTTGAGGGGAGATATCTGCCAATACCGGCATTGAAGAGAGGCCAACCGCATAAATACTTAATGGCAGCCATTTTGTCTGGATAACTTTCATTACCTAACCTTTCATTTGTTTTAATAATGGCGGGCAGGTTATTTGATAAATAATAAATATAAATGGTGAGTACGCCAAAATATGGCTTACCTTGAGAACGGAACTGATATTAATGGTTGGTTAACTCACTACCCCACAGAACAAATCACACCCAACGTCTAACTTTTTGTTTGTAATCAACATATTCTGCACCGAATAATTGCTCTAGTGCTCGCTCTTCTGGTTTGATTTGGAACTGATTGATACCAAGTTAGAGACGGAAATTGGTGGTAGCTATAACCGTGAATTCAGCTCAATAAAGCCCAGCTGATTTCATCATGCTAGGCTTTTCGCTTTTAACTACAGTTGATAAGTTGGCTATCAGTCTTAAGTTAACGTCATTAGTATAGCTTACTGATCACCTTTCATCTTCAGTGGTGAAAATGACTTACGTACGATCGCACCGCCTAAAAGCACAAATAACCAATGCCAAGCCAGAGAACCGCCACTGCTACCAGAGCTTTTCGCATTCTGCGTACCCTCTGATTTAGATATCTTTATTTCATCGGTATAAGCAAAGTTTTTAATCGTAACTCTGTCATCCCCGTAAGAAATCGAGCCATCTTTCACATATTTAATCATAAGGCTGTTGTTGGAATCCCTTACCATCGGCAAGTTCACTGAACCAGAAAGCTGACCTGATTCTTTGTCGAATTCTTGACCGTTAATATAAAGCTCAAGGTAATCATGATCCAATTCAGACGATACCGTCACATCGAAAGAGACTGTACCGGTGGGTATCCCCTCTACAACCAACATTGTCGATTCGCTGCTACCTATTGATGGAGAGACGATTATTGATCCTTCGGTATCCCACGCTTGTGTGCTGTAAACACCACTGTTTGGAACACTCACATGAGAGTCCACAGTATTCGTTACAGATCTCGCTCCTATCACAGAAGCCTTTGATGTGACCGTGCCCAATAGTGAATCAGTGTCAACATTAATGCCAAACTCATGTTCGCCAATTGAGTTCAGGTTATAACTCACCACTACTTCACAGCTTTGTCCCGCTGTTAAAGTGCTACATCCGTTGTCCGTTATAACGGTGTCGTGATAAGAAACAGGAGAAACATGATTTACTTCGATATTTTGATCAGACTTGTTGGTAAATTCAAAAGTATGTGAGATAGGCGCCAATAATCTTGCACCTAGCATTTCTATTTGACGATAACTAAACCCTGCTTTCTGCTCATTAATCCAATCATCAAAATAACTAATATTGGTATAGACTCCGTAGGCGTTGGCCTGTGCACAGCCTTTACCCCAGCTTACAATGCCCAGTTGCTCATATGTTCCATTTGTCGAAACAACGATTGGGCCACCACTGTCACCCTGACAAGAGTCATAACCACCATCACTGTACCCCGCACAGAATGCATCACTGCCAATAAAGGCATAGCCACTGTGAGGAACACTATTACATTCATACTGGTTAACTAAAGGAACGTTGACTTGGTATAGTTCACTCTTAGATGCATATCCATCTGATGCGTCCTGATCTCCCCATCCCATCACCGTTAGCATCTGACCATCATTCAGGTTACCTCGAACATAACCATCAACGAGGTTAACCACAGGCTCCGATGGCTTATCGACGAGCTCGATAATAGCTATATCATTGCCTGTAACTACAGAGTTATAGTATTGATGTACATAAATATTCTCAACCGCATATCTATGCTGTGCAGCTTGAGAGGCAGAGAGGTTGGATACGCCAATCACCACATCGAGATCTTCACGACCATTACCGTCTACACAGTGAGCAGCCGTGAGGACATATCTCTCGCCAATGAAGCTCGCACCACAAAACTGACCGTCATAAGCGTTCACGTTTCTTGAGACTAGTGCAGCCATAAATGGCCAATTCCCTTGTGTTGCTTCTTTACCGTTTATAATTCGAGCTGAAACATCTGCCAACGCCGATGTTGAGGACAGACCCACTACACAGAAGCCTAACGACAACCATTTAGCCTGAACAATTTTCATTACCTAGCCTTTTATCTATATTAATAATACGGGCAGGCTATTTTATAAAAAGTAAATATAAAACCAAAATCATAATGAAGTGTGATAGGTATCGATTAAATGATAATAATTCTTATCCTGTAGGTTTATTTTAACGAGGTTTGTTAAACCCAACGTCTAACCTTTTGTTTGTAATCAACATATTCAGCACCGAATAATTGCTCTAGTGCTCGCTCTTCTGGTTTGATTTGGAACTGATTCATGTAGACAACAAAAGCAAAACTCAACAAGACGCTGAAAATATTTTGAAAGAAGTAGCCAAAGCAGAACAGTAAGATGAAAAGGCCTAAATACATTGGGTTTCGCGTGTATCCATAAATCCCGCTATCAACGACGGTAGAAGCGGTTTCGACTTTAATTGGATTAACGGTAGTTTTCTGTTTTCGAAACTCCCAAATGCCAGATAAGCCAATAACGCCGCTCAAAACGATTCCGACACCAAGAATGATGAACTTAAACGGCATCCCTATCGCGCCTGTACTCAACTGTTGCGCACTGAAATAAGAGGCGACTAAAACCAATATAAACAGAGCAACTGGTGGGACTTTCAACTCAAGAAATTTCATAGCTTTCCTTATTAACAATTCCATTGTTAGTTTAGAAAAAAGCCCAGCAATTGCTGGGCTAAATAGTTTAAAGAATTTGTGCGAGTACCTGTAATGGGTGGGCGAGCTTCTCACCTTCAAAACGCTTAACTTGGCTACGGCAAGAGTATCCTGTTGCTAAACAGCGCTCTTTTGGTAAGTCTTGAATCCTTGGCTTCCAACTTAAACCGTAGATGTCTTTCGACATTTGTAACTTATCGACTTCATGTCCAAACGTCCCCGCCATGCCACAACAGCCAACTGGTACGCTAGTCAGTGCTGCTCCAAAGTGTTGGAAGATAGCGCCCCACTCTTTTTCAGCATTTGGCATCTTGGTTTTCTCGGTACAGTGAGAGAATAAATACCACATATCTTCACTTGCCGAGCGCGCTTCATAGTCACCGAGCGATGGTAATAACCATTCATGAACAGTGAGCACATCAAAGTCACCACGCTTGTCCGCTAAGATCTCGACATATTCATCGCGGTAACAAAGTACCAAAGCCGGATCGACACCCACTAATGGAATACCAATATCAGCCACCATCGACAAGAAATCAGAAGTGGATTTCGCCTCGCGTGCAAAACGACTTAAGAAGCCCTTAATGTGCAAAGCTTTACCATTTGGTTTAAACGGCAGTAGCACAGGTGTTTTGCCAAGCTTTTGAGCTAAAGTGACAAAGTCTTCAACCACTTCTGCATCATAGAAGCTAGTGAACGGGTCTTGGACAATCAATACATGCTGTTGCTTCTCTTCCGAAGAGAGCCCTTCTAGATATTGAATATCAAAAAGTTGTAGCTCTTTACTCGCTAAACGATTTTTCAGCGTAGGTACCGACATCAGCGGCGCATCAACATAACCGACCGTTTTCGCAGTTGCAGATTGAACCCACTTTTGACCCAATGCTGCATTGATAACTTTCGGCGCTTTCGCCATGAGTGGCAGCATGGTTTCAATGTTAGCCACCAAGTAATCTTTCGCAGGGCGTTGGTAGCGAGAGTAATAGATATTTAAGAATCGTGAGCGGAAACTTGGCACATCAACTTTAATCGGACACTGGCTTGCACACGCTTTGCATGCAAGACAACCATTCATCGCTTCATGTACTTCGTGCGAGAAATCGTACTCATGGCGTTTGTTCATGGTATTGCGAACTCGCTCAACCATGGTTTTGACCGGAGTATCATCTTTTAGTGCTTCTTGCTCTAAATCGAGAATATCCACGCCCTGCTCAGTCAACTGACGCAACCACTCTCTGACTAAACCAGCACGACCTTTTGGTGAATGGCGACGATCAGCAGTCACTTTCATTGATGGACACATTGGCGAGCTCGTGTCGTAGTTAAAGCACAAGCCGTTGCCGTTACACTCCATCGCTTGCTTAAAGCTGTCACGCACTTGAACGTCGATCTGGCGGTCATAGAAACCGCGCTTGGTGTCGGTCACTTTCACCAACTCAGCATCACTTTCTAAAGGTGTACAGATCTTGCCTGGGTTCATCTTATTATGTGGGTCGAATGCCGCTTTAACACGTCGAAGCTCGGTAAACAGCTCTTCACCGAAGAAGTCAGGACCGTACTCAGAGCGGAAGCCTTTACCGTGCTCACCCCACATTAAGCCGCCATATTTCGCCACCAGCTTAACCACTTCATCAGAGACTTCGTGCATCAAGGCTTCTTGCATTGGGTCACATAGGTCAAGAGCCGGGCGAACGTGTAGAACACCCGCATCAACGTGACCGAACATGCCGTAATTCAGCTCTTTCGAATCAAGTAACACTCTAAATTCAGCGATGAAATCAGCCAAGTTTTCAGGTGGTACACAAGTATCTTCAGCAAAAGCGACTGGCTTAGCACGACCTTTCGCCGCACCTAATAGGCCTACCGCTTTTTTACGCATGTTGTAGATTCGACCAATGCTCGCCAAATCGCTGCACACTTGGAAGCCAATCACGCCCGCTTCTTCGCTCTCAACCATGGTTTCAAGTTTGGCTGTCAGCGATTGAACTTGCTGTTCAACTTCCGCTTCATCTTGGCCCGCAAACTCAACCATGTTGATGCCAAGCATCTCTTTGTTAGGAACGTCCGTCAGCAGGTCACTCACGGTGTGCCAAACAATATCTTGCTTCGCTAAGTTCAATACTCGTGAGTCGACCGTCTCTACAGAGAGAGCCTTCGCTTCAACCATGAACGGTGCATTACGCAGCGCAGAATCAAACGTGTTGTATTTCACGTTAACCAGAGTTCGCGCTTTCGGGATTGGGGTTAGATTTAGCTTTGCTTCAGTAATAAATGCTAAAGAGCCTTCTGCGCCACATAGCACACGAGTAAGGTCAAAGCTGTCATCATCATTGATAGCATTCTTAAGGTCGTAGCCCGTCAAGAAGCGGTTCAATGGTGGGAATTTATCGAGGATTTGAGTGCGTTTTTCACGACACACCGCTTCGCTAACCGCAAGCGCATGATGAGCAAACTCACCCTCTTCCGGTAAGCCATGCGATAAATCAGATTCTAAACACGAACCATCGGCGAATACCGCTTGCAAAGACAACACATGGTCAGATGTTTTACCGTACTTCAATGACCCTTGGCCTGATGCATCAGTGTTAATCATGCCACCAAGTGTCGCTCGGTTACTTGTCGAAAGGTCTGGAGAGAAAAAGTAACCGTAAGGGCGAACCGCGTCGTTCAATTGATCTTTAACGATGCCCGACTGAACTCGTACCCAACCTTCCTTCTCATTAATCTCAAAAACCTGATTCATGTAGCGTGATAAATCAACCACAACCCCTTTAGTTAAGGATTGTCCATTGGTTCCGGTACCGCCACCACGAGGAGAAAAAGTCACGCGTTCATAAGCAGATTTAGAACCCACTTTACCGATAAGCACAACGTCGTGTGTTGTTTTGGGAAGAATGACAGCTTGGGGCAATTGCTGATAGACACTGTTATCAGTCGCGACCGCCAAACGGCTAGAATATTGAGATTCAATGTCGCCAGTAAAGCCCGCTGTTTTTAGTTCATCTAAAAAGCGTACAACAACTGGATCGACATCAGCATTGAGTTGAAGTCTTGGTAACATTTGCTTCCTGCCCCTACTTCGCTGATCCTATCAGCATTGGGTTATCTGAGATTTTTAATAATTTTCTTTGAATTTCGTCACTTTACTACTATTAAGATCATATAAAAAGGTGATCAAATCAGAATCTCAGTGCAAGAATGGAGAAATAGTCACTTTCGTCTTAATTCAGTAACAAAATATTGAATAACATTTTGTTTAAGACATCTCCACGAGCACATCAAAATGAAAAAAAATAAAACAGTCACCACTGAAGATATTCTTCTTAAGCTATGCCAATCAGTCTCAAGCGTACTTACATCAGCAACGGCTTCTCAGGTGTCCTATTCAGCCATGGTTCAAAAGATCAATAAGACAAGCCTAAAGCCAGATTTTGGCTGCTTCGTTCTATTTGACGGAGGCTTTTCTGGTCTTGTTGTTATCAATTTTACGTCGAAAGCCGCATTAGAGATCTACACCAATTACATGCGTAACATGGGCATGCCGGAAAATGAACTGGCTGTGCTGCATACATCTGATGAAGTGGGTGACGTACTAGGTGAATTAATGAACCAGCTAGTTGGTGACTTCACTAATAAGATCCGCAAAGAGCTGCAAACTAACATCACTCAAAACCAACCGAAGATGCTGGCACTGAACAAGCAAGTAAACCTTTCTGTTGATACTAACCTTGATCGCCCACAGGCTCGTCGTGTGACCTTCTCAACTGAAAACAATAATATCTTCTACCTTGAGCTGGCTATGGACAAAACAGAGTTCATCCAACTAGAAGAATTTGAGATTGCAGAAGACGAGTGTCCAGACAGCATTCTTGAAGCAACTCAGAAAAAGATGCAGGAAGGTAATAAGCCAACACAAAGCTCAGGCAATGATTCAGCAGCCGATCTGCTTGATGAACTGGGTATCTAGTTTGCGAATGCTCTAGTCATTACCAAAAACCCTGTCACTAACGCCATCTATCTTCTTGATGGCGTTTTTGTTTATGCTCCAAAGTCCGTTTTGCTTAATTAATTGTTACGAACCCAACTCGCCCACTGAGTGAGTTTTGCTTTCTGTTACCCGCCAAAACATGTAAAATGTCGGACTTTTCAAAATTTGCGGTAATGATTAAGTAGTCGATGGATAAGAAAAAAGCCCTAAAGAAAATAGCTAAGTGTCTTGAGCTTGGTAATTCTGCTAACGTCAACGAAGCTGCCAATGCAATCAAAATGGCGCATAACTTGATGCTGAAATATGGTCTCGAAAAAGACGATATTGAATTTATCAAGATGGGCAAGACTCAATCCACGCACCTGTTACCCGCAAATATCAGCTCAACACTGCTGCGTGTTATTCGTGGTATCAACACTAAATTTGGCGTAGAAGCTGTACTGCTGAACCATAAAGGTCTCAAGCGTGTAGAGTTCATCGGTGAAGCCGATCGTGCCATCTTTGCAGCCTTTGCTTTCGATATCATCTATCGTGAACTGAATGAACATACTGGCCAATTCCGCAACAGCTTTGCGGGGTCTGGTACGGGTACATTAGAAGTAACCCGTCGCGTGAATTCCTTTGTATCAGGTTGGGTTGAAGGTGCGCTTGAAAAACTACCGACGATCACACCAGACGACGAGTCGAACAACAAAATCAATAACTACATCGATAAAGAGTTCAAAAATATCGACCGCGAAACCTTCAAACAACAACTTAAAGAGGCGATGAAAAATCTCACCGCTGATTACGAAGTTGGCTTGAAGAAAGGCCGTAAATTGTCTGTTAATCGACCAGTTGCCGGGGCACAGGCACCTAAAAAGATATCTAAATCATAGAGCCGCTTTACATTGCTTCAGCGTATTGATAAAAACCATCAATAGGACCTACAGGACTATATGTTTGTCATTCGTAATCCATACGTTTGACAGAAGTACATGATGGAGAAAATACGTTGAAAAAAATCACACTAGCCCTAGCGCTTACTGTCGCACTTACGGGTTGTCAGGCAACTCAACGCCAAAACGCTACTACTGGCGAATCTGAGACTAACTCTGCAACTCAAGGCGCTCTAATTGGTGCAATCGCTGGTGCCGTTGCTGGTGCTGCTACCGGTGACTCTAAAGACCGTGGTAAACGTGCTCTTATTGGTGCTGCCGGCGGTGCTGCTGTTGGCGGTGGTATTGGTTACTACTTTGACCGACAAGAAGCGGCACTTCGTGAAGAACTGATGAACTCAGGTGTTCAAGTAGAGCGTGTTGGCGAAAACCAACTTCTACTTCGCCTTGAAAACGGCATTGGTTTCGATTCTGGTTCTTACGCGCTTGAATCAAGCATTCACAATACACTTCGTGGTGTTGCGCGTATCCTAGTTGAATACCCAGACACTAGCCTAGTAATCGAAGGTCACACTGACAGCACTGGCAGCGAGTCGACGAACCAAATCCTTTCTGAGCGCCGTGCTGAATCTGTTCGTGCATTCTTGATCTCTCAAGACGTAGCTGCAGGCCGTGCCATTGCTCGTGGTAACGGCGAACGTTACCCACTATGCGACAACAACACATCTCAAGGCCGAGCTTGTAACCGACGCGTAGAGATTCAAATCTTGCCACTTAAGTAGCACGATTAAAGCCCAGCCTCCTTTATCTATTGAAATAACCGCTATATAGTGGCTTGTCAGTCGTATGGCCTATTTAAAGCTGTACGACTTTACTATTCACTACATAGCGTCTTGATACTGATATCGGCACTGGGCTTTTTACGAGACTTATCTTTTGCTTATCCTATCCAACTTTCTAACATCATCGCCCCTGAGAACACTGCTTCTAGCCCTTGTTTTATTGCTTTCCTCCCTCGCCCATGCGGCAAATAACAGTGAAGGACGTAGCGCAGCAGATTCATCACCTAAAGACTCGGCATCACAATATCAATTAGCACAAGCGTATGAATTAGGGATAGGCGTCTCTAAAAACATCGATGACGCATTCTATTGGTATTCACAATCCGCGGAAAACGGCAATGCAGATGCACAGTTCAGATTGGCTGAACTTTACTTGGCCGGAACGGGTGGTGAGCCCGATAACAAATTAGCCTTGGAATGGTTTATCAAAACCGCATTGCAAGGGAACAAGCAAGCGACACTAGAAATCGCCAAGCTCTACGAATCTTCCCCAGAACACGAGCTACTCAGCCCACTAGACTCCGCACAACTTTGGTATGAAGCAGCGTTGCCAAACAACCCAGACGCGGAAGATGGCTACAACCGTGTTCTTGAAGCACAGTTCAACCAACAACGTGCAAAACAGATCTCTTCAATCGAACAGCTCGACGAGGGTATCGGCTCTGAAATAGACAACAGTCAGGGAGCATCTCAGCAAATACAATCTAACCAAGTGCAATCTAACCTCTCCAGCTCTAGCCTAACTGGCTCTGACTATATGATTGGTGCTGCTTTAGCGTTACTGATTGTTATCGTGAGTATCAGCGCGACTCTGGTGATCTCGCGAAAAAGAGAGATTCTAAAATCGAGTGACTTGGGAACGCAGAAGCAGGCACTCGAAGCGCAACTAAGCGAGAAGAACCGCGCCATTAAGCAGCAAAAACGTCAATTGCAGACCATGTTCAACGAATTGAAGAAACAAAAAGGCCAAAAAAGTTCGAACAATTTACAGTTAGCCTGTGCACTATTTGGCTACACGCCAAGCTCTATTCCTAATCAGAAAAGTATTAAGGTGAGATATAAACAACTATCAAAGATTTACCACCCTGATGGTCAGGGATGTGACGAAGAAATGAAACGTTTGAACAGTGCGCTAAAAACGATCTTACAAAGTGTTACAAAATCGTAAACAACTACACACCTTTATCTTTCCATCTCCCAGAGATATCGATTTTATTAGTGTTGCAATCGATCACCTTCTCAAAAACGAGTAACAAACTATTAACTAATAGGTCTCTGTTGTGTCATAATTTGCGCCGAAAATACACCTGACTTAAACAGGTGAGGAGAGAATATGTTCACAATAGAAGGCGTTTGTGATTGGTGCAAAAAGCCAAGCCTAGTAAAAAAGCACGACTACCTAGATGGTAAGTGCCATCATGCATGTAAAGATTGCAATGATATCGCGACCATGGATGTTCGCCAGTTCAATATTGGTGAGATGGAAATGAGAGCAAAACTCTCCCAAGCAACACTGAGATAAGCTAC
Organism: Vibrio sp. 070316B; assembly: GCF_013114115.1. Classification (NCBI taxonomy): domain Bacteria; kingdom Pseudomonadati; phylum Pseudomonadota; class Gammaproteobacteria; order Vibrionales; family Vibrionaceae; genus Vibrio; species Vibrio sp. 070316B. The sequence continues at coordinate 147,949 of NZ_VTYC01000008.1, forward strand.
ACCATTGAAATATAAGAAAGCGCCTTAGGCGCTTTTTTTGTGCCCAGCGTTTATCTTCTTATCTTCTTATCTTCTTATCTTCTTATCTTCTTATCTTCTTATCTTCTTATCTTCTTATCTTCTTATCTTCTTATCTTCTTATCTTCTTATCTTC
>NZ_VTYC01000071.1:0-1219 GCF_013114115.1 Vibrio sp. 070316B
GGTTCATCGCGGATTAGCGGGAACTAAAAACAAAAACGGTAGTAAGTGATATGGTTTAGTCGCCAAACAAAAATCATACACAAACTACCGTTTTCATGCCGAATCATACTTTCCTATCTTCATTCTGGGAAGGCTTTCATATAGTAAAGTCTCACCAGACAGCATCACTTATTACCCTGACTCTTAAACCCAACTCTGAGGCTAAGTGCCTTTGTGGTCTCGAGGCCGAGGCTATTCATGAGTATCAATGGCGTCATGTAAAAGAGGCCATGTTGCTCGGTGTTCCTGTTGAACTTTCCGTTCAAACACGAAGAATTAAGTGTCGTGTCTGCGGCATAAAAACAGAGTCTCTATCTTGGTTAGAGCCTTATGCTCGTATAACGAAGCGCTTAAAAAGTTATATAGAACAACTGCTGCCTCTTCTTCCCATTAAGCATATCTCCCAGTTAACAAGCGTACATTGGCACACCATTAAAGAGATAGATAAACGCCGACTTCGACGAGTGGTACCGTCAGTGAAATGGGAGGGGCTAAGGCAACTCGTCATGGATGAGTTCGCTATCTTTAAAGGACATAGGTATGCCACGGTCATTGCTGACGCTAAGACGCACCAAGTCATTTGGATAGGGTTAGGCCGTAGCCGCAAGGACATACGACCGTTCTTCGAGCTGTTAGGCAAGCATGGCAATAATATCGAAGCGGTCGCGATGGACATGAATACGGCTTTTGACCTTGAAGTTCAAGCACATTGCCCGAACGCAAAAATCGTTTACGACTTATTCCATGTTGTTGCTAAGTTCGGTCGTGAGGTCATGGATAGAGTCAGAGTCGACCAAGCCAACAAACTCAAGCAAGATAAAAAAGCGAGGCAATGGGTCAAGCGTTCACGCTGGGTGTTGTTGAAAAATAGGGGCAACTTAAATACACAGCAAGACAGCTATCTTACAGAAATATTGAATATCAATAAGGACTTAATGACCACTTACATCCTCGGAGCACAACTCAAAGAGCTTTGGTATTGTGAATCAGAAGTGCATGCCAAAGGGCTCTGGGATACGTGGTGGGCACAAGTACAAGAGAGTGGGATTAAGCCATTAAAAGAGTTCGCACGAAAACTGAGTCCTTATCTTCACGGCATTCTCGCATCGGCAAGTTATCCGCTCAACACCTGCACATTGGAAGGGATAAACAACAAGATAAAGCTAATCAAGCGAATGGG
>NZ_VTYC01000072.1:0-1194 GCF_013114115.1 Vibrio sp. 070316B
AATTCAGGAGCATGTTTAATTCGTGTTTTCTTAGTTGTCATTGTTCACCTCGTTAGTGATTGTACTCACTTAACTCAGTGTCCAAAACTTCTGGTGCGGATCAGTGTTTACGGTGGTAATTTTAGGTTAGGTGGTAGCGTTGCTCACCCCTTAACAGGGCGTTAGTTTAACAAATGAGGTAAGTATGATTTCAAGAGGAAAATACATCGGTGAGATTATAGATTCTATATCTCAGTTACAGAATTCGATAAAGCTTCGCTCCAAATTGGGATTTTATGACATTAATAAATATTGTGAAGATTTTGCCTGCGATTTATTGAATATTGTTTTTGGGTTCAACCTTGGAAACTTAAACGCAGATCGAGTTAACGAGCCTGGGCTAGATATTGGTGATAAAAAAGAAAGGGTTGCATATCAAGTCACGTCGGATAAAAAGCTATCAAAAGTTTCGAAAACAATAGATAACATTACTGCTCAACATAAGTTGGACTACGATGAATTCCGTATTTTAGTGTTAGGTGAAAAGCAAGGCTCGTATACGCTGACAGACACTAAGTACGGTGCACTAAATTTCTCAGAAAGTAATATTATTGATCTCAGTGATATTGCATCCCAAATTGTATATCTCGACATCCAAAAAGTAGAGCAAGTGCTTAAGCTGTTTAGTGACAGCATGGTTAATCTTCTTTCAGAGTTTGAATTACCGGATGAAAATGGAAATTATGATACTTCTTATTATAACAATGTAGAAGAAGTAGCTACTGTTACTTTGAATGACATTAATTCATTTGAGTCATACGCTGAAGCCGAATGTGGTGAATTAGATGAAGGGAAAAGGTTAAGCAACGTTAAAAATCTGGCTAATGAGTTGGTGGCGTTGCCAAGACTTTCTCGTGAGGTGTTAGCGATTCTACTTGAGCGTAAAGATGATATTCCTTATGACTCCGAATCAGTAGGTTTAGAGCTTACTGCATTTCAGAAAATCCTAAATGTTTCAGACGCCAACTACCGGAATGAATTATCTTATCTTGAAAGCAAGAATATGGTAGCAAGGTATGAAGGTGACACTGGTGACTTTGGTCAAGTACATTATGATCCGCACCAGAAGTTTTGGACACTGAGTTAAGTGAGTACAATCACTAACGAGGTGAACAATGACAACTAAGAAAACACGAATTAAACATGCTCCTGAAT
>NZ_VTYC01000073.1:0-1177 GCF_013114115.1 Vibrio sp. 070316B
TGTCTAAAGAAAAATTTGAACGTACGAAACCGCACGTAAACGTTGGTACTATCGGCCACGTTGACCACGGTAAAACAACTCTAACTGCTGCTATCTGTACTACACTTGCAAAAGTGTACGGTGGTGTTGCTAAAGATTTCGCATCTATCGATAACGCTCCAGAAGAGCGTGAGCGCGGTATCACAATCGCTACTTCTCACGTTGAGTACGACACTCCATCACGTCACTACGCACACGTAGACTGCCCAGGACACGCGGATTATGTTAAAAACATGATCACTGGTGCTGCGCAAATGGACGGTGGTATCCTAGTTGTTGCTGCGACTGACGGCCCAATGCCTCAAACTCGTGAGCACATCCTACTTGGTCGTCAAGTTGGTATCCCTTACATCATCGTATTCATGAACAAATGTGACATGGTTGATGACGAAGAGCTACTTGAGCTAGTAGAAATGGAAGTTCGTGAACTTCTTTCTGAGTACGACTTCCCAGGTGATGACCTACCAGTTATCCAAGGTTCTGCACTTGGCGCACTAAACGGCGAGAAGCAGTGGGAAGACAAGATCGTTGAGCTTGCAGAAGCACTAGATTCTTACATCCCTGAGCCAGAGCGTGCAGTTGACCAACCGTTCCTACTACCAATCGAAGACGTATTCTCGATCCAAGGTCGTGGTACTGTTGTAACTGGTCGTATCGAGCGTGGTATCCTACGTGTAGGTGACGAAGTAGAAATCGTTGGTATCAAAGAGACTACTCTTACTACTTGTACTGGTGTTGAAATGTTCCGTAAACTGCTTGACGAAGGTCGTGCAGGTGAGAACGTTGGTGCACTTCTACGTGGTACTAAGCGTGACGAAGTTGAACGTGGCCAAGTACTATCTGCTAAAGGTTCTATCAACCCACACACTAAGTTCGAGTCTGAAGTATACGTACTTTCTAAAGACGAAGGCGGCCGTCACACTCCTTTCTTCAAAGGTTACCGTCCACAGTTCTACTTCCGTACAACTGACGTAACAGGCGACATCACTCTACCAGAAGGCGTAGAAATGGTAATGCCAGGTGACAACGTTCAAATGACTGTTGAGCTAATCGCTCCAATCGCAATGGACGAAGGCCTACGTTTCGCTATCCGTGAAGGTGGCCGTACTGTAGGTGCTGGTGTTGTAGCTAAAATCTT
>NZ_VTYC01000074.1:0-1019 GCF_013114115.1 Vibrio sp. 070316B
GAGCAGCAAGCGCTGAATAACCAGTTGTTTAAACTGCTGGGTTGTACGGTAGGACAAGGCGATAACCTGTGCGCGAGCCAGACGCAAGCGCAGAGAAAAGGCAGCTTAATCGCTCAACAGCAACAAAGCATCAAAGCAGCGACGCTAGGCGTCGAGCGAGCACAGAAAGCACGTCAAACTATCGAAGGCAACATCACCATTGAGATGGAGCGTCTTGAGCAAGAGAAGCAAGTTCATGATGCGATTGATAAAATCATGGTGCAGTTTGGTCAGAATGAGTTGTCGTTGAGCCAGTTGCTTGAAGCGAAACGAGATGCGGAACGCAATGGTTCCTCGTCAGGCAACGCTTATGTCGATATTAGTGAGTTACTGAAACAGGACGATTTAGACACGCTGGATGACTTTGTTAGCGAAGCGGGCAACGTCGATTTATCCGCAGTGCAAGCGGCGTTGGCTAGCTTAAAGGAAGACCTGAAAGACGTGCCGCGTGATGACGCTATTGAGTACACACAAACTTTGGCAGTGTTAGAGCGTGCGACAATCCGAGGTCTTGAGCGCGGTTTACTTGACGTGAATTCTAAGGCGCGCATTAAAGCGCTCATGTTAGAGCTCAAAGCGGCTGAAGTGGACATCGCGAAGTCGATGAGCTACCTGGCTTATGAAGTGGAAAGGCTGGCAGGGTTCACTGCAGAAGCTGAGCGACTGATTGCGCAGTTGGGTGAAAATCAGCAACAACAGGCAGACCGTTATTATGCTAACCCAGTGCATTACAGCGTACTGACAAAAGAGGCCTTGAACGCTGAGTTAGCGTTTGCAGAGCTGCAAGAGTGGATGTTCTATGCCGTTCAAGCGTTGGAGTACAAGTGGCAAGAAGCCTTTGTTGCGCCAGATAAAGGGTTCAATCGCGCGTCAGTTTTTAAAATTCAAACAATCCCGCAGTTGGTTGAATACTTTAAAGCGTTACAGAGTTTTGATGACATTCGTAATCTGAGAACAAGCCAAGAGGCGACGGATACTCT
>NZ_VTYC01000075.1:0-976 GCF_013114115.1 Vibrio sp. 070316B
GCATCTTCAAAGCTTTGGTTGTGATACATCTCTGTTTTGAGTAAAGCAAAAAAGTTTTCAGCAACCGCATTATCCAAGCAGTTACCTTTTCTCGACATGCTTTGTGTTAACCCACTCTCCGCTACTTTTTTTTGATACTGTCGATGGCGATATTGCCAACCTTGATCGCTATGTATAATTGGCTTTGAGTTGGGTTTAAGCTTTGATATGGCTTCCGTCAGCATATCCGTGACAAGCGGCAAGCAGGCATTTTTGGCCACTCTATAAGCAACCACCTCCTGAGTAAACAAGTCGACAACGGGAGACAAGTATACTTTCTGCTCTTTTACTTTGAACTCCGTGACATCAGTTACCCATTTTTCATCGGGTTGAGTCGCACTAAAATCTCTTTCAAGCACGTTAGGAGCTGCTGTTCCAGACTCTCCTCGATATGAACGATACTTTTTAATCCTGACCGTCGATTTAAGGTTGAGCTGAGCCATAAGCCTTTGAACCGTTTTGTGATTAAGCATGAACCCCTGATTTTTTAGTTCCAAGTGAATACGGCGGTAGCCGTATCGTCCCTTATGCTCATGATAAATTGACTTTATCAACCGCAGCTCACGTTCGTAGCTATTTGGGCGCTTGCTCGTTTGAGCCTGGTAATAAAAGACACTTTTTGCTAGCTGTAGAGTGTGCAGTAAGTGCTTTAACGGGTACTTGCTTTTAAGAGTTAGAGCTATGACCGCTTTTTCTTTGTTCGACGGTTTTTTTCCTGCTCCAACTCTTCCAACTTTTTTAGAACGGCATTCTCGGTTCGCAAGTAGACCAATTCCTCTTTTAGCTCCTCAAGTGTCATTTCATCATCAGGCTTAGTCGTACGTTGAGGGTGCTGTTTCATTGAGGGTCTTCCTTTCTGGCGCATTTTGAGCCCTTTGATACCGAGCTCATTAAATCTTTTGAGCCAGACAGAGAGTATCCCAGGGGATGAGAGGTT
>NZ_VTYC01000076.1:0-943 GCF_013114115.1 Vibrio sp. 070316B
AACCTCTCATCCCCTGGGATACTCTCTGTCTGGCTCAAAAGATTTAATGAGCTCGGTATCAAAGGGCTCAAAATGCGCCAGAAAGGAAGACCCTCAATGAAACAACAACCTCAACGTACCACTAAGCCTGATAATGAAATGACGCTTGAGGAGCTAAAAGAGGAGTTGGTCTACTTACGAACCGAGAATGCCGTTCTAAAAAAGTTGGAAGAGTTGGAGCAGGAAAAAAACCGTCGAACAAAGAAAAAGCGGTCATAGCTCTAACTCTTAAAGGCAAGTACCCGTTAAAGCACTTACTGCGCACTCTACAGCTGGCAAAAAGTGTCTTTTATTATCAGGCTCAAACGAGCAAGCGCCCAAATAGCTACGAACGTGAGCTGCGGTTGATAAAGTCAATTTATCATGAACATAAGGGTCGATACGGCTACCGCCGTATTCACTTGGAACTAAAAAATCAGGGGTTCGTGCTTAATCATAAAACGGTTCAAAGGCTTATGGCTCAGCTCAACCTTAAATCGACGGTCAGGATTCAAAAGTATCGTTCATACCGAGGAGAGTCAGGAAAAGCAGCTCCCAACGTGCTTGAAAGAGATTTTAGTACGACTCAACCCGATGAAAAGTGGGTAACTGATGTCACGGAGTTCAAAGTCAAAGAACAGAAAGTATACTTATCTCCCGTTGTCGACTTGTTTACTCAGGAGGTGGTTGCTTATAGAGTGGCCAAAAATGCCTGCTTGCCGCTTGTCACGGATATGCTGACGGAGGCTATATCAAAGCTGAAACCCAACTCAAAGCCAATTATACACAGCGATCAAGGTTGGCAATATCGCCATCGACAGTATCAGAAAAAGGTAGCGGAGAGTGGGTTAACGCAAAGCATGTCGAGAAAAGGTAACTGCTTGGATAATGCGGTTGCTGAAAACTTTTTTGCTTTACTCAAAAC
>NZ_VTYC01000077.1:0-923 GCF_013114115.1 Vibrio sp. 070316B
TCCCTGCGGGGCTATTCAACGACAGACTGTAATCCTTTCAAAGCATCAAGGTAGTCATTTACCGCAAGCTCATTATCGTAGAGCTTCCGCTTTAGCTTCTCATTCAGTATTCGTTCTTTGTGATACAACTCTTGATACTTAAGTGCGTCATAGCCACCTTGAACTAGAGCTTTAGACATGGTCGATGTCTTCGTCAATTCTTTTAGCTTGGATAGCATTTCTTCATGCTTCTCAGTATCTCGAATAGTAATAGCCATCATTTTTCCTTAATACCGGTTTGTCCTGGTTTGATTATGATAGCATTTTTTGAGATTTGTTCCTGGCTAAATAGACGGGTTTGATAGCATTTTCGCAATACCGATCCGATTGCCGGTTCGTGTTTTGATAGCATTAGACGATTGACTAAAACAAACTTACTTCCGCTTGTCTTACTTCTGGTAAAGCAACCGCAGCTGAGTAGGGCTTGCATGTTATTAACTTTGTTAGCTCGCCTCTGTTAAGCTTCAACAAGCAATCATCAATGCGGTCAAACGTAACGTCGTAAGCTTTTAGGAAGCTTTCGTTTACCGAGTAGAAGCCATCAAGAGCTTCCACTTCAATGCTAACATGTCTTTCAATCGTGCCATTTTTGATTGCGAAATTCACACCCGTGACAAAAGCTTTCTTGATGCCCTCAAACGGCAGCACCTCGGCTATAGGAACATGAGTAACATCATTTTTGTGATTACCTTTACTGCTATCCCCACTAGAACGTACATCCCCAGAAGCTTCATTATCTTGACTAGGTTGTGTTTCACTTTGCTTAGGAGCGGCAGCTGTAGACGTTGTTTGTCTCGCTTCCTCCACCGTCTCAGTAGTTTCAAAAAAACGATTGGATAAGTCATAAATTATGTACCCGAAACAGAATATGGATAGTAGGAAAA
>NZ_VTYC01000078.1:0-923 GCF_013114115.1 Vibrio sp. 070316B
TCCCTGCGGGGCTATTCAACGACAGACTGTAATCCTTTCAAAGCATCAAGGTAGTCATTTACCGCAAGCTCATTATCGTAGAGCTTCCGCTTTAGCTTCTCATTTAGTATTCGTTCTTTGTGATACAACTCTTGATACTTAAGTGCGTCATAGCCACCTTGAACTAAAGCTTTGGACATGGTCGATGTCTTCGTCAATTCTTTTAGCTTGGATAGCATTTCTTCATGCTTCTCAGTATCTCGAATAGTAATAGCCATCATTTTTCCTTAATGTCGGTTTGTCCTGGTTTAATTATGATAGCATTTTTTGAGGTTTGTTCCTGGCTAAATGTACGGATTTGATAGCATTTTTACACTATCGATCCGATTGCCGGTTCGTGTTTTGATAGCATTAGACGATTGACTAAAACAAACTTACTTCCGCTTGTCTTACTTCTGGCAAAGCAACCGCAGCTGAGTAGGGCTTGCATGTTATTAACTTCGTTAGCTCGCCTCTGTTTAGCTTCAACAAGCAATCATCAATGCGGTCAAACGTAATGTCGTAAGCTTTTAGGAAGCTTTCGTTTACCGAGTAGAAGCCATCAAGAGCTTCCACCTCAATGCTAACATGCCTTTCAATCGTGCCATTTTTGATCGCGAAATTCACACCCGTGACAAAAGCTTTCTTGATGCCCTCAAACGGTAGCACCTCGGCTATAGGAACATGAGCAACATCATTTTTGTGATTACCTTTACTGCTATCCCGACTAGAACGTACATCCCCAGAAGCTTGAGTATCTTTGCTAGGTTGTGTTTGATTTTGCTTAGGAACGGCAGTTGAAGACGTTGTTTGTCTCGCTTCCTCCACCGTCTCAGTAGTTTCAAAAAAACGATTGGATAAGTCATAAATTATGTACCCGAAACAGAATATGGATAGTAGGAAAA
>NZ_VTYC01000079.1:0-904 GCF_013114115.1 Vibrio sp. 070316B
CTCAGCGCTGCTCTTGCTCCATGAACGAGTAGGGAGCGGATATACGTGTTGCCTCTTTTGGTTATCCCAAGAAGAATGACTTTGTCACCGCTGGTATCTTGCTTCGGCACAAGGCCCATTGCGGCGGAGGCATCTCTACCGGTTTTGAACTGTTGTCCGGAGCCAAGCCATACCGCAACGGCTTGGCTAGTAAGTGGCCCAAAGCCTGGAATAGACATGAGTCGCTTTGCGTTTTCGAACTGCTTGATGGTTTGGTTAAGTTTATCGTCGAACCATTTTACTTGTTCGTCGATGTATAAATATCGTTCGTACTGATGGGATAGCAGCTCTCTTAATATACAAGACAGTTGGTTTTCATCGTTCTCGAGTATTTCGGGTATGGCCTTTCTGAAGGCAGCGGCTCCTTTGGGCATAATGATGCCGTATTCAGATATGAGGCCACGCACTTGATTAACGATGCGAGTTCTTTCAGTGACGAGCAGACGTCTCATTCGAATAAGAGATTGGATGTCTTGTTGCTCGACGGATTTATGAGGAACAGGGTGAGGTCTTTTGTAGAGCGCGACTTCGGCAATGGCTTCAGCATCGTTATAGTCGTTTTTCTGTTTACGTCTTTGAGTTTTCACATGCTGGGGTGCGTAGAGTATGACTTCGTGACCGAACTGAGAGAATTCACGAGCCCAGTAGTGTGCGCCGGAACAAGCTTCCATGGCGATAGTACAGGGTGCTTTATTGGCGATGTAGCTAAGTAGCTTACTTCGTTGAAGTTTTTTACGAGAAAGGTTCTTTCCTTTATGATTGATTTCAAAAAGAAAGAAGATATTTTTTGCTAAATCGATGCCGATGATTTTATGCTGAGTCATGGTCTTCTCCTTTTACTTCGGACCTGAACACTCCAAGCATG
>NZ_VTYC01000080.1:0-791 GCF_013114115.1 Vibrio sp. 070316B
GGTGATTAGGACTTCGTGTTCGACTTCCTCATCTTGGCCAAGGCAATAGCCGCTCAACAGGCCGTATATATGGAAGTTAACCTGCGCTTTTAATCATACTGCTGGCTTGCAAAACTGGGGGAGACCATATATGTGAGCAGCGCTTGGCTATACTTGAGCGAAGCGAAAGCGCCAAGCGTTGCGAATCACTCTTAAATGCTTTGTTATGTGCGTGCTAATTGAGGTACTTTTGCCAATGTTGATGCCCTGTCAAAACTACCCTGTAATCTTCGTAGTCCAATGAACTATAGAGCTTTTTAGCTGCAACATTGTCATCACCGACCTCTAGTGTGATTTTGAGGTAATCATTATCACGACAATACTGTTCGATACCATTCAGTTGCGCTTTCCCCACACCTTTACCACGAAAGTTGTCCGACACCATAAAATCATGGATATTCATCACTCTTTGCGCTCGATAAGTTGAAAACGATTCAAAGCAAACCGCAAAACCAGCGTGCTTATCGTCGAAAAAACTGATAAATCCGTGGAAATAAGGCAATGCAAACAACTGAGTAATTACTGAGAGATCTAGCTCAACTGAGAATCCAGATAGGTACTCTCTAAACAAAGTCTCAAATATACCTTTGTCCTCAATGCTTTCTGTTTCGATACGCCTGATTGTGATTTCCATATCCATTTCCACCAAAGCACATAACGCTTAAGTATTTATCCGTTGTCGTAGCACAATGGATAAATACCTGTTGGACTTGGCCGCTTCTATTTATGGAATTTGCTTTTTAGGACTGACT